>JBDNAP010000124.1:0-8354 GCA_039768325.1 Thiogranum sp. | reverse complement strand
GGTGGGGCGAGGACCGTGACGGTGTGGAACAGACGAAACAGGCGAATCTTCCGCGGGTAATATTTGTTCGTTGAATGGGGAACAGCAACACGAGACACCGGCTGCGACGCCGGACCTGTCGTCACTGGTCATTCCCTTGCTCAAGGGCGTGATCTACCGTGAAGAGGCGGTCGCACGTAACAACGCCGGCCTGTGGAGCGGTCTGCTCGACCTCCAGGCCCGGGTGCGCGACTATGTGGCGGTATTGGGGCTGGAGCTGGTGCTGGACGAGGCCGAAGGCTATGCCTTCCTGCGCGCGCGCAATCGTGTGGGTGACGAGGCCACGGCAAAGCTGCCACGCCTGGTGGCCCGCCGGCCGCTGTCGTTCCCGGTCAGTCTGTTGTTGGCCCTGTTGCGCAAGAAGCTGGCCGAGTTCGACGCCGGTGGGGGCCAGGACGTGGAAGGGGTCAGACTGGTGTTGTCGCGTGATGATATCGTCGAGCTGATACGCGTATTCCTGCCCGAGGCCAGTAACGAGGCGCGACTGATGGACCGGGTGGATACCTATATCAACAAGGTCGTCGAGCTGGGTTTCTTGCGTCGGATGAAGCCGGTGGCGGGGCAGCCGACGGCGTTCGAGGTGCGCCGTATCCTGAAGGCCTTCGTCGATGCGCAGTGGCTGGCCGACCTGGACGCGCGGCTGGCGGCCTATCGGGCACAGCTTGTAGAACCGGGCCAGGCGGAAGGCGATGCCTGAATTACCGTCAACGCTCGGTCTGGATTTCGTTGCCGACGATACCCTGGCGGGCTTCCGCCTGCGGCGTCTGGAGGTCTATAACTGGGGTACCTTCGATGGCCGCGTCTGGACCCTGCAGGCCGACGGTAAAAACGCACTGCTGACGGGCGACATCGGCTCGGGTAAATCGACCCTGGTCGATGCCGTCACTACCTTGCTGGTGCCGGCTCATCGGGTCGCTTACAACAAGGCCGCCGGCGCGGAAAACAAGGAGCGTACGCTCAAGTCCTATGTGCAGGGGTATTACAAGACGGAACGCAATGAAGACAGTGTCGCCGCCAAGCCTGTCGCCCTGCGTGATCACAATAGCTATTCAGTGATCCTTGGCGTGTTTCACAATGCCGGCTATGACCAGACGGTGACGTTGGCACAGGTATTCTGGATCAAGGACGCGCAGGGACAACCGGCGCGTTTCTATGTCAGCGCCGAGCGGGATCTTGCCATCGCGAGTGATTTCGCCGACTTCGGTTCCGAGATCACCGCGTTGCGCAAGCGTTTGCGGGCTGGCGCTGTCGACGTGTTCGACAGCTTTCCACCCTACGGGGCCTGGTTCCGGCGGCGTTTCGGTATCGACAACGACCAGGCGATGGAGCTGTTTCACCAGACCGTGTCCATGAAGTCCGTGGGTAATCTGACCGAGTTCGTACGCAATCACATGCTCGAGCCCTTCGACGTGGCGCCACGCATCACAGCCTTGATCGCTCATTTTGATGACCTCAACCGCGCCCACGAGGCGGTCCTCAAGGCCAAAAGGCAGATTGAGTTGTTGACGCCGCTGGTGGCCGATTGTGACCGTCACACGGAACTGGCCAACGCCACTGAGGAACTGCGCGCCTGCCGCGAGGCCTTGCGGCCCTATTTTGCAGGACTCAAGCTCGAACTGCTGGACAAACGGATCGCCTTACTGGGTGATGAGAAGGCGCGGCAGAACGCGCGAATCCACGCACTGACTGAACACCGTGACACACAACGCGCGGAAGCGGCCGAACTGAAACACAGCATCGCCGCCAATGGCGGTGATCGGCTGGAACGCCTCGCGGAAGCGATTCGCGTCAAGGGTGGCGAGCGCGATGCGAAAAAGAAAAAGGCTGAACGTTACGCAGAGCTGGTGCGTGCCGCCGGTGGTCATCCGGGAGAGGATGAGGCCGCATTCCAGATGCAACACAAGGAATCTGTGCGCCAGTTGGAACTAACCGGCACACGGGAGGCGGCGCTTCAGAATGACCGGACAGAGAATGAAGTCGAGCTGCGCCAGGGCAGGCAGCAGCACGGCCAGATCACCGGCGAAATCGACAGCCTGAAGGCCCGGCGCAGCAATATACCCGCCGAACAGATCCGCATGCGTGCCGCGCTGTGCCAGGCCCTGGATTTAGCCGAGGATGAGATGCCCTTTGCCGGTGAGCTACTGCAGGTGCGCGAGGATGAGCAGGACTGGGAAGGGGCCGCCGAGCGGCTGTTGCGCAACTTTGGCTTGTCGCTGCTGGTGCCGGATGCCCACTACCAACGGGTCTCGGGCTGGGTTGACCGCACCCAGCTGCGCGGCCGCCTGGTCTATTTCCGGGTGCGCGCATCCTCCCGCAGCGAACTGCCGCTGCTGCACCCGGACGCTCTGGTACGCAAACTTGTAATCAAGCCCGATTCACCATTTTACGACTGGCTGGAACGTGAGTTGGCGCACCGTTTCAACGTCGCCTGTTGCATGACCGGCGAGCAGTTCCGACGTGAGACCCGGGCCATTACCCGTGCGGGCCAGGTCAAGTCTCCCGGCGGGCGCCACGAAAAGGATGACCGGCACCGCATCGACGACCGCCGTCGTTATGTGTTGGGCTGGACCAACGCGGGGAAGATCGCCGCGCTGGAGGCCGAGCAGCAGCAGTTGGCAACGCGCCTGGGAGAAGTGGGTGCCCGCATTGCCAAGCTACAGGCCGAGCAGAGCGCGCTCAATAAACAGCGTGGCGTGCTGGACAAGCTCGATGAATACCGCGACTTCCAGGAACTGGACTGGCGTTCGGTGGCCGCCGAGGTTGCTCGCCTCGATGAGGAGAAGCGGCAGTTGGAACGTGCCTCGGACCTGCTCCGACAACTGACCGGGCAGCTGAGCGAATTGGAAGCACTGCTGGCCATGACCGAGATCCAGCTTGAGACGAAGCAAACCGAGCGCGCCAAGACCGAACAGAAACAGGACGACGCCGAGACCTTGCGGGCACATATCCTGGTGCTGCTTAATGAACCCACCACTTCCCACACCGCGTACTTCACGACTCTGGACGAACTGCGGACCGAGGCTCTTGGCGAGCACCATCTGAGCGTCGAGTCCTGCGACAATCGGGAGCGTGAGATGCGCGAATGGTTGCAGGCGCGGATTGACGCAGAAGACAAACGCATCAAAACCCTGGGCGAGAAGATCATCCGCGGAATGACGGAATACAAGGAAGCCTACCGGCTGGAAACAGCGGAGGTAGATGCCAGTATCGAGGCGGCTTTCGAATACCGCACCATGCTGGCAGCGCTGGCAGCCGACGATCTGCCACGTTTCGAAGCGCGCTTCAAGGAACTGCTCAATGAGAATACCATCCGTGAGGTGGCTAACTTTCAGTCGCAATTGGCCCGCGAGCGAGAGCAAATCAAGGAACGCATCATGCGCATCAACGAGTCGCTGGCCCAGATCGACTACAACTCCGGACGCTATATCCGGCTCGAGGCGCGACCAAGTCCGGATGTCGAGATCCGCGACTTCCAGAGCGAGCTACGCGCCTGTACCGAGGGCACGCTCAGCGGCTCCGAGGATGCTCAGTATTCGGAGGCCAAGTTTCTGCAGGTCAAGCACATTATCGAGCGTTTTCGCGGGCGCGAAGGGCAAACCGAACTGGATCGCCGCTGGACCGCCAAGGTTACCGATGTGCGCAACGGCTTTATGTTCGCCGCCAGCGAGCGTTGGCGTGAAGACGACAGCGAACATGAGCATTATTCCGACTCGGGCGGAAAATCCGGTGGCCAGAAGGAGAAGCTGGCTTACACCATTCTGGCCGCCAGTCTGGCCTACCAGTTCGGACTGGAATGGGGAGAGGTGCGCTCGCGATCATTTCGCTTCGTAGTCATTGATGAGGCTTTCGGGCGTGGCTCGGACGAGTCTGCGCACTATGGCCTGCGGCTGTTCGCGCAGCTCAATCTGCAACTGTTGATTGTCACGCCTCTGCAGAAGATCCACATCATAGAGCCCTTCGTCAACAGCGTCGGCTTTGTCCACAACGAGGACGGCCGCGTTTCCAGGTTACGCAACCTCTCCATCGAAGAGTACCGGGAGGAGAAGGCGAGGGCGGCGCCGTGAACTGGACGGGCCCCCGCGAGCTTCGCGGACAACTGCAACGGGCGTGGGATCGCGGTGAACTGCTGGCCGGGGTGGTTTCCGGCGAGTCGCCTTTCCCCCGGCGGCTGACGCTCAAAGGACCGACATCGGTACAAATGGCCGAACACTTCGACGGTGTGCGTGCCTGGATCGCCGAATTGAATGCGTTACCGCACTATCGGATCGAGATGCGTGCCTTGCGCCACCGGGTGCTCGGCGCCAACGAGGTGCCCGGCGCGGTTTGGGTGGATACCCTCGACGCTGCCCTGCGCATACTCGGCAAACAGCGCGAGGCCAAACGTTTTGCCGTCCTGGTTGAGTGCACTCGTGAGCGTCAGCCCCTGCTGCTCGAATGGATCGCCCGCAAGCCCCTCAGGGCTTTGATGCTTGCGGATGTCTGGGACCGTCTGCTGGATGTCGTCGACTGGGTAAGGATACATCCGCGCCCTGGCGTTTACCTGCGCCAAGTGGATATCGCGGGCGTGCACAGCAAATTCATCGAGGCACATAGGGGTGTTCTGATCCAATGGCTGGACAGCGTCTTGCCGCCCGAGGCAGTGGATACCACGGCCAGCGGCGTGTCCGGTTTCGCCAGGCGTTACGGATTTCGTGACAAACCCCAGCGTATCCGTCTGCGCATGCTCGATCCCGCGCATGCGCTGTTGCCGGGGTCTGGGGAGGCGGACATTACCCTGGACGCGGAAAGCTTTACCCGCCTGACACCTACGGCCTCGCGGGTCTTCATCACCGAAAATGAGATCAATTTTCTGGCCTTCCCGCGGGTGCCGGACAGCCTGTTGATCTTCGGTGCCGGTTACGGCTTCGAGGTGTTGGCGCAAGCCACCTGGCTGACGCGTTGCCAGGTGTTTTACTGGGGTGACATCGATACCCATGGCTTCGCCATCCTTGATCAACTGCGCACCTGCCTTCCTCATGCGCGCTCCTTGCTGATGGACCATGCTACCCTGCTGGCCTTCGAGGCCCAGTGGGGCGTGGAAGATAAACAGACGCTACGTGATTTGCCCCGCCTGAACGTGGAGGAATGCGTATTGTACGACCACCTGAGAGACAACCGCCTGCGCTCAAACCTGCGCCTGGAACAGGAGCGCATCGGCTTCGCCTGGGTCGAGGCGGCGCTAGCTGGGTTGGAAACCGGGAATAAGGTCGACACCGCTTAAGGATATCTCCTTTAAGACTTTTGGTAGAATTGCAGATGCTCACCGTCACTCATCGCCCAGGCGAAACGCCCATCATTGAAACCCCTGCCGGCGCACGGCTCCAGGTTATGGTGCTGGTGACCTGTTCGCGTGACATAAAAAAGGCCGCACTCTAGGGGGGAGGAGCGCAGCCTAAACGAAACTGGGCAGGGGGACTTGTAAGCCCAGCTACAGTGTCATTAAAACCTAGTGACCATTGGCAGGGCCATCGTCAGAGTATCAAGTTGAGGTCAAAATAAGGTAAGAACACAGGAATGGAGCACCTGTCTCATACCGGTGCATGCAGTTTGATCCGCTTCATGGTTTTAAAACCAGTGAGTTAGCCGCTTTCCTGCATAGTAGTGGCCCACCCACACCACTACACAGAAGCACTGTGAGACTCCCCGGAATCAGGGACAGCTGGTTGGCTCGCGCACGGTCACCTCAAATCCACTGCAAAGTTTCTTCTGGAACAACATCAATATGCTCATCGGTCATCATGTCTTTCCGACTGTGCCTTGGTATAACATGATCGAGCTTCACGAGTTGATGAAGCCGGCTATACAGCCGAGGGCGCTATCGTGGAGAAGAGCTACACTGGCGTGTTCCTGCGCGCGCTGGTACGCGGGCCTGAATCCGAGCAAAGTTTGGAGCGTGTGCTGGCAAAATGCCGGCCAGCGATCGCCTGAAGTTCCAGCTATGACCGGCTGTCCTTGGCTGTGGATAGACGAATGTACATAGGCATCGACTATGATCGTTTCAATACGTGCCGCGTTTCTTGGTGTACTATACATTTGAATTATCGTGATGGCTCTACGCTAAGGTATCTCTGATTAATTCCCGTGACGTCATTCCGGCGAATGCTGGATAAAAGCGCGCAGCGTGTTGAACGCCAACCGGCGGCCCGAAGTTGAACCGATAACACGATTGAAATTCTGTCTATGCTATTCAACGCTTGTTTAACAATTAACCAATGGTGAATTCATTATGTTAGATCGCGCCGGTATTGTAGTGGCACTGCTTGCCTGTACTTCGTTCATCCTGCTCAATACAGGTGTATTCGATTGTGTCTATGCCGATCAGAATAATACTGATGAAATACAGCAACAGGCCCCGAGCAAAATATACGGCAAGGTTACGGATATAATTGATGCTGCCGGTTACACCTACGCGGAGGTTGATACCGGTAGAGAGAAAGTATGGGCCGCAGCGTCCACCACACCGCTGCAAATCGGCGAAATGATCGGGTTTACCACTGAAATGCCGATGAAAAACTTTCACAGCAACGCCATGAAACGCGATTTCCCCATTATCTATTTTGTAAACCGCTTTATTACCGAGAAAGCAAGCCTTACAGACACAAACCCGGAAATGGCTTCACCGCATGGCAATATCAAATCAGCACCCGCAGCCAAAGCTGTCGAAGGCATCCATAAAGTGGAGGGTGGTAACACAATCGCCGAAGTCTATACTGACAAACAAAAGCTTAATGGCAAAGCAATTCGCGTGCGTGGACAGGTAACCAAGTACACCGCCAATGTCATGGACAAGAACTGGCTCCACATCAGAGACAGCAGCACGCTGGAAGACCTGACCATTACCACCGATAGTACGGCGGCGATCAATACCGTTGTCGTCATCGAAGGCAAACTCGCCCTGGATAAGGATTTTGGTTACGGTTATGTTTATCCGCTTATTATCGAAGATGCCAGTGTGACAAAGGAATAAACTGTTACCGCAGCGCTTATCGAGCCTTTGTGGTATCGTTTTTTCGCAAAACGCGAAACCCGCGCTTACAGTCCTTGAAGCAGTTGGGTGGGAGCCGTTTACGGACGTTTGCTTTGCAAGGGTCGCTCGTCGGCGAAAGTCGTAGGAAAAAAATTAACAAAAACAGGATGTGTGATGTTTTTGGTGCTCTCGCTTAACTTTTTTTCAAAGCGGTCGATAGTTATAGCATTACGAGGGTCACGTCCTGCGATCGCAGCCGTGAATCTTGGAACTGACATGTTTGATAAGGGCTACCCCTGGCGAAAGGCGGGGGGCGCAAAGTTACCGGTCTAAGGGGTTGACCTATGACAGCGGGACTGCCGGAACAAGCAGCGAATCTATACGCTTTGTTGCTCCCGCATCTTCTTTATGGCGGTCTCACATCGGGGGCTAGGCTCCTTCCGGCTGTAACTACGTCAATTCTCTCCAAAACCGGTCCTGTCTGATTCTTTAGTTAACAGCACTCGGGATATGATTCTCCCGATGTATGGAGCAGGCCGGAAGTGTCTGAAAAACCCACGACAACATTGGCAACCTTAGCAGATCTCGAGTTGTTTCGCGGAGAGGGTTTGGACGTTCTTGAATGGGTTCTGCATTCCTGTGGGGTGCAATCCTTTGTGCCTGGTGAGGTTCTGCTTGACCCCGGGCGCGAGAATGATGCGTTCTACATTATTCTGGCGGGACGTGCCGAAGTGCGGTTTACGCAGGAAGCACAGTGCCCGACTTTATATCTTGAGTCAGGAGAATGTGCCGGCGAGATGTCCATTTTCGAGGGAGCTCGCCCCTCTGCCTCCGTGGTTACGGATTCTCATTGTCTCGTATTGGTGATGAGTGCCAAGGTTATGTGGACCTTGATCGATCGTTCACAGGTGGTGGCACGTAACCTGCTGCATATCCTGTCTGCACGCGTTCGCAGAAATAACGTGGCGCTGATGCAAAGCCATGTTCAGCAACGTATTCACGAGCACGATGCCCAATGCGATTCACTCACTGGCCTTTTTAACAGACGCTGGATGGATCGGGTACTGGTTAGGCTCGTGGAACGCTGCGCAGAAGCACAGCAACCGCTCGGCTTACTCATGGTCGATACCGATCACTTCAAGCGTTACAACGATGATTTCGGACATTTGGCAGGAGACTCTGTACTGCAAGCCATCGCCGAGGCGATTATGGAAAACGTGCGGTCGACAGGCCAGGCCTGTCGTTACGGTGGTGATGAGTTTGTGGTGGTTCTGCCGCAGGCGAGTCCGGCCCAGACGATGCGGATTGC
>JBDNAP010000123.1:0-3331 GCA_039768325.1 Thiogranum sp. | reverse complement strand
GTATGATCTGAACGATCCAGAACAGTTTGGTGTAGATGCCGCCATCGAGCAGGATAAAACGTTCGACACTGTGGTGTTCGGTGGCGTAAAGGTTGCTCAGATGATAAACGGCGACGAAGTACAGCACGGCAGCGATAAAAATGCCGAGCAGATTTTTCAGGCGGTACAGGATGGCATTGCCCAGCGGGCGGTTGGTCCAGTTGTAGGCGGCCAGCAAAACGAGGATGAAGACCGCCAGCCCGTAGGAAAAGGACATGATAATGAACATCGGCGCCAGCAGCGCCATGTCATAGGCTTCACGCGCGACCAGCCAGCCGAAGATGGAACCGGTACCGGTGGTGAGAATCAGGCGCCAGACAAAGGCCACATAACCGGCTGTTTCATAGTACTGGTTCATCTTGCGTTCCATCATCATCCACAGATAGACGACGGTGATGGCAAGGAAGCCGTTATAAAGAATAATGTTCCAGGCAAAAATCGACTTGAAATTGTAGTAGGTCATGGCGACGATCAGACGATCCGGACGGCCGAGATCGAGAACCAGCACCATCAAACCCCCCAGCAGAAGGGCGATCGACAGCAGGCCTGACAAGCGGCCGAGCGGTTTATACAGGGGTTTACCGAACACGGTGCCGATGGAGGCTACATTCAGGGCGCCGGACGCCGCGACAATGAGGAAAATGGCGAAGACGTGCGGCATACCCCACACAATCTGGTTGGACATGCCGGTTACGTGGTGCCCGGAGTGCTCCATATGCAGAACTGCACCAAGGGCGAGGGCAGTCAGCAACCCTAGACCACCGAGCAGTATCCAGAATCCGGTACTCTTGCCTTCAATTTCGCGATAGTTGAGCGCTAGTTTCATATCTTAGTCGCCAGTTCCGTTAATGGTTCAGATACCGCGGTAGCGGACACCGGTGTTCAGCCCAAGGTCGGCACGGATCTGCTCGCCGCCGTACTGCTCCAGCTGCTGAGAAATTTTACTGTTCTCGTTGAACAGATCACCGAACACCAAGGCATTGTGATTTTCAGCATTACAGGCTTCCACACAGGCGGGGGTCCCGCCTTCATCGACACGATGGACGCACAGGGTGCAGGATTCAACGGTACCCTTGCCGCGGGGCGCCCATGGCTTTTGATCCTTGAGGTCTTCGTGAATGAAGCTGCGGGCCTTGTAAGGGCAGGCCATCATGCAGTAACGACAGCCGATACAGATATGTTTGTCGACCAGGACGATACCGTCCGCGCGTTTGAATGAGGCGCCGGTCGGACAGACATCCACACAAGGCGGTGTTTCGCAGTGCTGGCACATCAGCGGCAGTGTGGTGACGTGACCGGTGGCTTTCTCTTTCAGCTGGACCTTGCGAATCCACTGCGCCCGCTGCTCATCACTGGAATGCTTTTCGCTGTTATCCTCACCACCCCAACCGTTTTCGCTTGCGCAGGCACTGACGCAGGCATCGCAACCATCGGCGCATTTGGCAGTATCGATCAACAGGCCCCAGCGTTTGTCACTGCTCACTTTTTCATCAGCCGGTCTTGCCAGGGCCGGGGTGGTCAGGAAAACACCCGGTGCGATAGCCGCTGCACCGGCAGTGGCACCGGCTTTGCTCAGGAATTCACGACGAGCGGAATTCATCTGCTTGTTGGTGGCACTCATTGGCTCTCGCCCTCTTTGGCCAGCAGCGCATGGGATAGCGCGCCGGAGAACCTGTCATAGCCGGAATGCGACTGCTGCAGCTTGGAATCACGAACGGGTACATCCGCATGACACTGGAAGCAGTCGATGCTTACCGATGCATAGGTGTGGCAGCCGGCACAAAAATGTCGCGGGTCTTCGACCCGGATATACTCACCGTCGTCACCCTTGATGGCGTGGCAGTTGATACATTCTTCCAGTGCATACTGACGCGTGCGAATGCCCTTGTGCACGGTTTCGTCACGCTGATGCAGAATGTAGTTCATGTGATTGCGTTTCATCTCGTCTTCGGGCTCTACGCACTCCTGGGTATCGCTGAAGTGTCGCGCCGGTTCTGTTATCACCAGCTCCGAGAACGGCAGTCGATGCCCTTCTTCATCTGCTGATGATGCCAGAGGCATCAGCAACAGAAGTGAAGACAGAATGCCGACTACACGGCTAAACAAAAAAGATTGGCTCATAGGGTTGGCCTGACTCCGCTTATTCACCCAACGCCATATCGATGTAGCCGGTCGGGCAGACATCGGCACAGATATGACAACCAATGCACTTCGCGTAGTCGGTATCCACGTAACGCCCCATCGTTTTCTGGTCTTTTTTGACGCGGAATACGGCGTCCTGTGGGCAGTAGATGACACAGTTGTCGCATTCGAAGCACATGCCGCAACTCATGCAACGACCCGCCTCGGCGACGGCCTGTTCATCGCTGAAGCCAGTGGTGCGCTCTGCGAAATGATTCAACACCTCGTCTGCCGTCGGCACGTCCTCTTCACGCAGGTTGCGGAGCTTGTACTCGAAGTGCCCCAGGAACAACTTGTCTGAAGAGATGACTTCGTTCTTGGAGCGGTCTTCGTAGTTATGGATCGCGAATTTCTGGGCATCACTGCCGCGTGTCTCGCCGACCGTGTAAGCCTCGGGTTCCAGACCCGCTTCTTTCATCTTGTCGAGCAGCGAGAAGTGATGCTTGTCCACTTTGGGCCGCTTCTTCTGATCTTCCTGCTTCAAGTAGTGCTCGATGGATTCGGCGGCAATCGAGGCCTGGCCGATGGCCGTGGTCAGCAAATGCGGACGTATGATGTCACCGGCCGCGAAGTGCCCCGGGCGGTTGGGAACCTGGTAGAACTTGTCGCCATCGATCAGGTTGCGCTCGTTGGCGTAGTCTTCCAGACCGCTCATGTCGCCACCCTGGCCGATGGCCGAGACGATCAGATCAGCTTCAACAATGTATTCCTTGCCGCCTTCGATGGCGACCGGCGCGTTATTTTCCCACTTGCTGTCGACCAGCTTCAGCGCAGTGGCACGGCCGGCGTCGTTGCGGATGATCTCCACCGGCATGACTTCGTTCATGATGGTGACACCTTCCTGCAGGGCGTCGTTGACCTCGTGCTCGGCGGCGGTCATCTGGTCGCGGGCAAACAGGGCGGTGAGGGTGACGTTCTCACAGGCGACTTTCCGGTCAGCGTCGAGTTCGCCGTGACTGATCGTGCCGTTGACGACGTCTTCCGGATTTTCGTTGTAGTCTTTCAGTGTGCCGATACGACGGGAAACAGAGACCACGTCGATGGAGGTATCACCACCGCCGACACAGACAATCTTGTTGGCGGTGTATTTCATCTCGCCCAGGTTGAACTG
>JBDNAP010000617.1:0-2504 GCA_039768325.1 Thiogranum sp. | reverse complement strand
TCGTGGTCAGGAGACCGCTCCTGCCATACTGCTGAATACGGAACTCAGTCGACATAAGCTTTCGGGACCGTCGGCCGCACGGAAGCGGCCGTCCAGCATACAGGGAGGTACTTACAGCGCGTCCTGAAAACATATGTCGACTTACTTCCGCACTTACTGGTCTTTACGGGCATGCAGTGAATTCATGGCGAGCTCGAACTTCCCTTCAGCCACATCCGGCATCACATTCAAGGCATCATAAATCGCATCATCTATCTGACGACGATCTTCTTTGGAGGGTCTGCGGAGCACATAGTCCACGACCTGGTCCCTGTGCCCGGGGTGACCGATGCCGACACGTAAACGATAGAAATCCTTACTACCCAGATGACTGATCAGATCACGCAGCCCGTTATGACCACCATGACCACCACCCTTTTTCAGCCTGATGGTACCCGGTGGCAGATCCAGCTCATCGTGAACAACCAGAATCTGCTGCAGCGGAATCTTAAAAAACCGTGCCAGTGAACCGACAGCCTGGCCACTGCGGTTCATAAAAGTCATTGGTTTCTGCAGGCGGCACTCATTACCGTCCAGCAGACAACGCGCTACTTCGCTGTGGAACCTCTGCTCGGAACGGAAACTCTGCCGGCACCGCTGCACCAGTTCATCTGCAAACCAAAACCCGGCGTTATGCCGGGTTGGTTCGTATTGCGAACCGGGGTTGCCCAGTCCGACGATAAGCTGAATAGCCGGCACCGGCCAGCGGGATCAGCTTTCGCCTTCGGCGGCTGCTTCACCGCCTTCGGCCGCTTCATCCTCTTCGGCCTCGCCACCACCGCGACGTACATGGATCGATACGACCGGCAAATCGTGCCCTTCACCACGCGCCAGCTCAACCAGGCTGCCGCTTTCCGGCAGCGGGAGATCCGACAGGTGCAGTGATTCACCCACATTGAGACCGGACACATCCACTTCGATGAATTCCGGTAAATGGCGGGGTAACACATCCAGGGCCACTTCGATGAGTTCGTGGGTGATCAGCCCACCGGCCTTGGCGCCAGGGGCGACATCTTCACCGATAAAGTGTAACGGCACGTGCACACGAATCGGCTTACCCTCATCAACGCGCTGGAAATCCATGTGCATGATAATCGCCTTTGCCGGGTGGCGCTGCATGTCACGCAATATTGCCTGATTCGCCTTACCATCGACGTTGACCGTCAGAACGTGTGAATAGAAAGCCTCGTGATCCAGACGTTTCTGAATTTCGCTGTGTACCAGCGTAATTGACTGCGGTTCCTCTCCGCCTCCATAGAGGACAGCGGGCACTTTGCCGTCACGACGCAGGCGGCGGCTCGCACCTTTCCCCATGTCTGAGCGTGACTCGGCTTCAAGTTCAAAAATTAACATACCAGTTACTCCAGTTTGCCTAAACAACTCCTCCGCGACCAGAGGAGACCACTGGGTTCGACGCAGCGCATCAAACCCGAAAGCTTAATCCATAAACATCGAGCTGACTGACTCTTCGTGACTGATACGGCGAATCGCTTCGGCCAGCATTTCGGCGACACTCAATTGCCGGATACGCATACAGGCCTGAGCATCGGGACGTAAGGGAATACTATCTGTCACCACCAGCTCGTCGAGTTCCGAATCAGCAATGTTCTTGATGGCATCACCGGATAATACCGGATGCGTACAATACGCCACGACACGTTCAGCACCGTGGTCCTTCAACGCTTTGGCGGCCTGACACAGGGTGCCGGCGGTATCGACCAGGTCGTCTACCAGGACACAGCTGCGGCCCTCGACCTCGCCGATGATATTCATGATCTTCGCCACGTTGGCTTTCGGACGACGCTTGTCGATGATAGCCAGCTCGGCATCGTCCAGACGTTTGGCCAGCGCCCGCGCCCTGACCACACCACCGACATCCGGCGATACCACGATAAGATTGGGATATTTCTGGCGCCACACATCACCCAACAGAATCGGCGAAGCGTAGACATTATCGACCGGCACATCAAAAAAGCCCTGTATCTGATCGGCGTGCAGATCCACCGTCAAGACCCGGTCCGCACCAACGTTACCAATCATCTGGGCAACGACCTTGGCGGTAATCGGCACGCGGGCCGAACGCGGACGCCGGTCCTGGCGCGCATAACCGAAATATGGAATCACCGTGGTAATACGGGCCGCCGAGGAACGACGCAGGGCGTCCACCATGACCAGCAATTCCATCAAATTGTTATTCGTCGGCGCGCAGGTAGGTTGCACCACGAAAATGTCTCGACCACGAACATTTTCCATGATCTCGACCATGATCTCACCATCACTGAACTGGTTGACCACCGCCTTGCCCAGGTTCATGCGCAAGTGATTGGCGATCGACTGCGCCAACGGCGGGTTGGCATTACCTGAAAACACCATCAGGGGATTGTCTGTGTCCGATGGAGGAATGGCTTGCATGCTATTGCTACCCGTAGTTGGCCGGGCAAAACCAGCCCGGTGATATCGCAACC
>JBDNAP010000122.1:0-3835 GCA_039768325.1 Thiogranum sp. | reverse complement strand
TTCGACACCACGCCGGCGCCGACGGTACGGCCACCCTCACGTATCGCGAAACGCAGACCGTCTTCCATCGCAATCGGCGCAATCAGACTCACCGTCATCTTGATGTTGTCACCCGGCATCACCATCTCCACACCTTCCGGCAGATCGCAGGCGCCCGTCACGTCCGTGGTCCGAAAATAAAACTGCGGCCGGTAATTGCTGAAAAACGGCGTGTGGCGACCACCCTCTTCCTTACTCAGCACATATACCTCCGCCTCAAACTTCGTATGCGGCGTGATCGAACCCGGCTTGCACAGCACCTGGCCACGCTCCACCTCTTCGCGCTTCGTGCCGCGCAACAGCACGCCCACGTTATCACCCGCTTCCCCTGAATCCAGCAGCTTGCGGAACATCTCAACACCCGTGCAGATCGTCTTGCTGGTGTCCTTGATGCCAACAATCTCAATCTCGTCGCCCACTTTCACAACGCCGCGCTCGATACGACCCGTTACCACCGTGCCTCGTCCCGATATCGAGAATACATCCTCGATCGGCATCAAAAACGGCTGGTCGACCGGCCGGTCCGGCACCGGAATGTACTCATCCAGCGCCGTCAGCAGCTTCTCGATCGACGGCACGCCTATCTCCGACCCGTCACCTTCCAGCGCCTTCAGCGCCGAACCGGTGATAATCGGAATATCGTCACCCGGAAAATCGTAAGAACTCAACAGCTCACGAACTTCCATCTCAACCAGCTCCAACAATTCCTCATCGTCAACCTGGTCGGCCTTGTTCATGTACACAATCACGTACGGAACACCCACCTGGCGCGCCAGCAGAATGTGCTCGCGCGTCTGCGGCATCGGTCCGTCTGCCGCCGACACCACCAGAATCGCACCGTCCATCTGCGCCGCACCGGTGATCATGTTCTTCACATAGTCCGCGTGACCCGGACAGTCCACGTGCGCATAGTGGCGCCCGTCGGTCTCGTACTCCACGTGCGCCGTCGCAATCGTAATACCACGGGCACGCTCTTCCGGCGCATTGTCAATCTGATCGTAGGCCTTGAACTCACCACCCTGCTTCTCGGCACCTACCTTCGTCAACGCCGCCGTCAGGGTCGTCTTGCCATGATCAACATGACCTATCGTTCCCACGTTTACATGCGGCTTGGTTCGTTCAAATTTTTCCTTGGACACGACTGCTACCCTCTTTAGCTTTTGTTAGTGCCTGTTACAAAAAATCAGGATGCTTTTTTGATCACCGCTTCAGCAATGCTGTTCGGTGCTTCTGCGTACTTTGAAAATTCCATAGTATAGGTCGCGCGTCCCTGTGTGGCCGAACGCAGATCGGTTGCATAACCGAACATTTCAGCCAGTGGGACCTCGGCGCGGATGATCTTACCCGATGGATTGTCATCCATACCCTGCACCTGGCCACGGCGACGGTTCAGGTCGCCCATGACATCACCCATGTTTTCTTCCGGCGTCACGACTTCGACTTTCATGACAGGTTCGAGCAGAACAGCACCGCCGGCAATGGCACCCGACCGGAAGCCCATGGACCCGGCAATCTTAAAGGCCATTTCCGAAGAATCGACATCGTGATAAGAACCGTCGTACAGGGTAACCTTGACGTCCACCACTGGATAGCCCGCCAATACCCCGCCTTCCATCTGCTCCTGGATACCCTTGTCTACCGCGTTGATATACTCGCGAGGCACCACACCACCGACGATTTCGTTGACGAACTCGTAACCACTGCCCGGCTCCTGCGGTTCCAGCTTGAGCACGACGTGACCGTACTGCCCACGGCCACCTGACTGGCGCACAAACTTGCCTTCGGCTTTATCCACGAACTTGCGAATCGTTTCGCGATAAGCCACCTGCGGAGCACCGACGTTCGCTTCCACACCGAATTCACGCTTCATGCGATCGACGATAATATCGAGGTGCAGTTCACCCATGCCGGAGATAATGGTCTGACCGGATTCTTCATCCGTCCGCACCCGGAAAGACGGGTCTTCCTGTGCCAGCTTGCTGAGGGCAATGCCCATCTTCTCCTGGTCACTCTTGGTCCTGGGTTCCACAGCCACCGAAATAACCGGTTCAGGAAACTCCATGCGTTCGAGCGTGATAACGTTGTTGAGATCACAAAGCGTGTCACCCGTGGTCACATCTTTCAGACCGACGGCGGCGGCGATATCCCCGGCCAGTACTTCCTTGATCTCTTCTCTCGAGCTGGAGTGCATCTGCACAATACGGCCGACGCGTTCTTTTTTTCCCTTAACCGGGTTATAAAGGGTGTCACCGGATTTCAGCACGCCGGAATACACTCGGAAGAAGGTCAGGGTGCCGACAAAAGGGTCGGTTGCAATCTTGAAGGCAAGCGCGGCAAACGGCGCATCGTCTGCGGCCGGACGCTCTGCCTCGGTTTCGTCTGCATCATCGAGATGCCCCCTGATCGCAGGCACATCAACAGGCGATGGCATGAAATCAATAACGCCGTCCAGCATGGCCTGCACGCCCTTATTCTTGAACGCGGAACCACACAGCGCCGGAACAATTTCGTTGGCCAGGGTGCGCAGACGGATACCTTCACGGATCTCGGCCTCACTGAGACTGCCTCCGCCAAGGTATTTTTCCATCAGCTCCTCGTTGGCTTCGGCTGCTGCCTCAACCATCTTTTCGCGCCATTCGGCGCAAAGATCTTTCAACTCGTCAGGAATATGCCTGGCATCATAGCTGACGCCCATGTCAGACTCATTCCAGTAGATGGCCTGCATGCGAATCAGGTCAACGACGCCCGCGAAATTTTCTTCCGCGCCAATAGCAAGCTGCAGCGGAACCGGTTTGGCTCCCAGGCGCTCACTGATCTGCTCCACGACGCGCAGGAAGTTGGCGCCGGCACGGTCCATTTTGTTGACAAACGCCATGCGTGGCACACCGTATTTATTCGCCTGGCGCCAAACCGTTTCAGACTGGGGCTCGACACCACCTACCGCACAGAACACAGCCACCGCGCCGTCCAGCACCCGCAACGAGCGCTCGACTTCAATGGTGAAATCGACGTGCCCCGGGGTATCGATGATGTTAATGCGGTGCTGCTCATACTGCTTATCCATACCCTGCCAGAAACATGTCGTCGCAGCCGATGTAATGGTAATACCGCGCTCCTGCTCCTGTTCCATCCAGTCCATGGTCGCGGCACCGTCATGCACCTCGCCGATTTTGTGGGAGATACCGGTGTAATAGAGGACACGCTCGGTCGTAGTGGTCTTACCGGCATCGATATGCGCCATGATGCCGATATTCCGATAACGATTGATGGGGGTCTTGCGTGCCACTGCCGTGCTTCCTTCCGGGTTACCTTCTTGCCATTACCAGCGATAGTGCGCGAAGGCCTTGTTGGCGTCCGCCATACGGTGCGTATCTTCCTTCTTTTTGACCGCCGAACCACGGCTTTCAGCCGCATCCATCAATTCACCCGCGAGTCGCAGCGCCATGGTTTTCTCGCCGCGGGCGCGAGCGGCATCAATCACCCAGCGCATTGCCAGCGTATTGCGACGCACCGGACGCACTTCCACCGGCACCTGGTAGGTCGCACCACCCACACGGCGGGATTTTACTTCCACCACTGGACGCACATTATCCAGCGCCTTGTCGAGCGTCTCGACCGGATCACTGCTACCCCGTTGCTGCATCTGGTCCAGCGCACCGTAAATAATCCGTTCGGCAACCGACTTCTTGCCGGACTTCATGACCATGTTAATGAACCTGGCCAACAACGTGTTGCCATATTTTGGATCGGGGAGAGTTTCCCGACGTTCGGCCGCTCTTCTTCTCGACATGGTTTT
>JBDNAP010000616.1:0-3555 GCA_039768325.1 Thiogranum sp. | reverse complement strand
TCCCGGATATAGCCACATTGTGGGTAGCCGCCAACAGCTACTGGCCGAATAAATTCGGCCCTACAGAGGAAGAGCCGCCTTAACTTAGTGCCATTCATGTCCTGAGATAACTTGAGCCATGATGCGCATCGAAGTCTAACTGCATTTCCAGGCGTTGTCTTTATCGTGCCGGTTCGCACGACATCTGTGCGTTCAGACCCGGCCGTATGCCATGCCATAAGAGCGGTGGCATATTTTCTTTAGACGGGAACGGACTGCAATAATGTAACCGCGTCGCGATGCCTATCCGTTCGGTTTAAGAAGCCCTGTTGAAAAAAGCCACATCCCTGTGGCAGGGTGTCCTTTCGCTTAAGCGGCGGCTTCACTCGGTTCCACACCAAGCCCCCTGGCGACACCTTCACCATAAGCCCGGTCAGCCTTCAAGAAGTGCCCGATTTGTCTAATCTGGATATTCCTCGGCACGTCCTGCATGGCATTGACGATATTGGCAATGAGTCGCGTTTGTGCATCAGCGTCCATCAGTCGGAAAAGATTGCCGGCCTGGGTATAGTCATCGTTACCCTCGCGATGGTTATAGCGATCAGCATCACCTTCAATGCGCAGAGGTGGTTCAGCGTAGACAGCGTTATCGACAGAGCCGTTAAAGCTGTTGGGCTGATAAACCGGTGAGCCACCGCCATTGCCGTCGAACCGTGTCTGGCCATCACGCTGGTAGGTGTGCACCGGGCAGCGCGCCTTGTTCACGCCGATCTGTGTGTGATTGACACCGACACGGTAACGATGCGCGTCCGGGTAAGCCTGCAGGCGTGCCTGCAGCATTTTGTCCGGCGATGCACCGAGACCTGGAGGCAGGTTGCCTGGTCCGAAGGCCGCCTGTTCCACTTCAGCGAAGTGATTTTGCGGGTTGCGGTTCAGTTCCAGCACTCCGACCTCGATCAAGGGGTAGTCGGCGTAGGGCCAGACCTTGGTCAGATCGAAGGGATTGATGTTATAACTCTCCGCGTCTTTCTCCGGCATGATCTGCATCTTCACCGTCCATTTCGGGCAGTCACCCTGTTCGATCGCTTCATACAGCTCCTGACGGTGGTAGTCCGGATTTTCGGCAGCGATTCCCCCGGCTTCGTTGACCGACATGCATGCAATGCCCTGCTGGGTCTTCAGATGCCACTTCACCCAGTAGCGTTCGCCATCGTTATTCCATACGCTGAAGGTGTGGCTGCCGAAACCGTCCATGTGGCGCAATGTAGAGGGCAGGCCACGGTCGCCAAACAACCAGGTCACCTGGTGCAGGGATTCCGGGCTCAATGACCAGAAATCCCACTGCATGGTGGCGTCGCGCAAGCCGGTCACCGGGTGACGTTTCTGCGAGTGGATGAAGTCGGGGAACTTCAGCGGGTCGCGGATGAAAAAGACCGGTGTATTGTTGCCCACCAGATCCCAATTGCCTTCTTCCGTGTAGAACTTAAGGGCGAATCCGCGCGGGTCGCGTACCGTATCAGCGGATCCAAGTTCACCTGCCACGGTGGAGAAACGGGTGAAGACCTCGCACTGGTTGCCCACTTTGGCAAACAGGGCGGCACGTGTGTATTTCGTTATGTCACCGGTAACCGTGAAGTTGCCGTAGGCGCCGGCGCCTTTGGCATGCACCACGCGCTCCGGAACACGCTCGCGGTTGAAATGGGCGAGCTTTTCCATGAGGTGAACATCCTGCATCAGCAGCGGTCCCCGTGGTCCTGCGCTGAGTGAGTTCTGGTTGTCCGCCACCGGGCAGCCAGCGGCTGTGGTCATGGTCTTCTTTGTCGACATGGGATACCTCCTGTTTCTGTTTCATGGATCAGTCCTGCACGGCACCCGCCGTGCATGGTCAGTAATGTAAGGACAGGAGTAACATTTGTAAAAATGATATTTTTGATTAGAATAATAGGAATTACCTATATAAAGGTTTGAGCCGTGAACCTCAGAGATCTCAAATACCTCGTCGTACTCGCAGATACCCGTCATTTCGGCCAGGCGGCTGAACGATGTTTCGTCAGCCAGCCTACCCTGAGCGGCCAGATAAAAAAACTCGAAGAGGAACTGGGTGTGACCCTTTTCGAACGCACCAGGCGTTCGGTGGAGACAACACCACTGGGCGTAGCCATTGTCGAGCGTGCCAAGCGGGTACTGGAGCAGGCGGATGCGCTGCAGCAACTGGCACATTCGAATAAAGACCCGCTGCTTGGTCCCTTGCGTATGGGCGCCATTCCGACTTTAAGCCCTTATCTCATGCCCCTCATATTCAAACCCCTGAAAAAACGCTATCCACAGATCAATCTGGTGTTGTCCGAAGAAGTCACCGACACCTTACTCAGCCGTTTGAGCAAACATGAAATTGATGCCGCTCTGCTGGCAACGCCGGTTGAAAATCCTGATATGGAAAGTATGCCTTTATTCGATGAACCGTTCTGGCTGGTTTGTCCACGAAGTCATCCGCTTGCCGACAAAAAGAAAATTATGCAAGCAGATCTGGATGGCGCGGATCTGCTGCTGCTTTCAGAAGGTCATTGTCTGGCCGAACAGGCGATGGCTGTCTGCCATATGCAGGAACGCCGTGTACAAGGTGATATGGCAGATCTGCGTGCTGCCAGTCTGGAAACTCTGTTGCAGATGGTGGCGGCAGAATTCGGCAGCACCTTGCTGCCTGCGTTGGCTTTGCGGGGAGGTGCGGCAAGAGACAGGGGTATCATTGCAAGGCAGCTGAAGCTGCCGGATACGTATCGCCGGGTATCGCTGGTATACCGTCGCACTTTCCCGCGCCGTCAGGTGCTTGAAGCATTTGCCACGGTTGTGTCTTCGAATCTGCCCGATTCGGTGACGTCTCTGCTGCCCGGCTGAATTCAGCACGGCAGGTAGTCAATCAATCAGAAAATAGTACTGAAATCCAGATGTGCAAATCGGGTGGCACTTCAATAGACTGTCAGCCTGAGCATTCCACGGTGGATAGACAATGATTCGAAGGCGGGAATTCCTGGTGTTACTTGCATCTCTTTTTGCCGCCTTCAGGAAGGCCGGTGCGTCGCAGCCGGCAGACGGGAATCCAGCCAATGTACAGAGCAGGCACCGGCTGATACTTCATAATGGGTGGGTACTGCGCAGCGACGATCCGAGGGGGCGTTAGCACGAAGAAGACACCATGCTGGTTGATCTCAATGACGCTGTTGGGAATATTTTTAACACCCCATTTGATATCTGTATCAGCGGTTCCGGCCCTGCCGGCATACCACTGGCGTTAAAGCTCGCCGAGAGAAAGCATCGTGTCCTGTTGCTGGAGGCAGGCGAACTGCAATTTACCGAGTCGTCGAACAAGGTCTACCGGGGATCCAACAGCGGGCTCGAATACTTCGCCCCCGACGCGTGCAGACAACGGTTCTTCGGCGGCACATCCAATCACTGGGGAGGATGGTGCCGTGAATTGAATGCCGCTGACTTCATGGTCCGTAATCACGTGCCTGATAGCGGCTGGCCAATCAGCAAAGAATCTCTGAGCCCCTATTTTTCGGAAGCCGGGAATATTCT
>JBDNAP010000615.1:0-4255 GCA_039768325.1 Thiogranum sp. | reverse complement strand
TAGCCCACGCATTTGATCTGCATCCCGAAGACCGCAGTAAGGCAAACCTGTTACTGGAGCTGGAACGGTTTCTCAACCAGCAGAGCTACCGCGGTCACCGCGCTATTCTGATCGTGGATGAGGCACAGAGCCTGTCCCCCAGTGCGCTGGAAGAATTACGCCAACTGGCCAACATACAGCGTAACCACCAACTATTGCTGCAGATATTTCTGGTGGGGCAGGAAAAACTGCTGGATCTGATCCATGCACCCGGCATGGAGCAATTGCAGCAGCGTCTTGTCGCAGCCGCGGTACTCGAGCCGCTGGATCTTGATGAGACAGTGGACTATGTCGAACACCGGTTGTGCCTGGTGGCCTGGCGGGGTGATCCGGCCATCAGCGAGGAAGCCCTGCGCCTGGTGCATAGATACAGCGGTGGTTTACCACGCATAATCAACATGATCTGTAACCGCCTGTTCCTCTATGGCGGCATGCAACAGAAACACGAACTGCTTGGCGAAGACGCTCGTCACGTGATCAATGAATTGTACGAGGAGCGCTTGCTGGCTCCCGGGTTACCGGCGGAACAGCCGGTAGCAGGAGCTATTGAGGAAGAATCCAGGGATACCGGGCTACCGGCTCTCAGTCTTCCACGCACAGAAAGTTTTATGCGCACTGAAACGTCCCGTCAGCAATCATTGCAACCAGGCTCCATGGCGCCCGCGGCTGACGACACCGTTCCGTTGACCCGGCCAGTATCACCTGCAGCGCAGGATGAAGTTAGTGCGGCTTCCATACGTCCGCTGAAGGCAGTTAATCCGGAGATCAGAACCGCTGGCCGGCCAACGCATGAATCGCAGCCGGTGGAGTCTGTAGAGTCGGGCACCAGGCCGGAGAAGCGCGCGCGCTGGAGTTTGGTAGCGGTCTTCAGCCTGTTGGCCGGTCTGCTGGTACTTGTAGTGACTGTCAATACGGATATCGGTCACCCGCAGGCGGATTTGATGCGCGCTGCACCTGCCGGAACCGAAAGCCCCATCGCCACAGCTGAAAAAGCGCCTGAAAAGGAAGCTGCGCCTGTTCCTGATCCGGAGCCCGCCCGTGTTATGAACAAGCCCGACCGGCCACAGTTAACAGAGATCGGTATGATGGATACGAGACCGCGCGAATCAACGTTGCCTGGGCCGGGGACAGAAGGGAAACAGGGCAAGATTGAACCGTTGGCACGGGTAACGGAACCGGTACCCGTCAGACCGAAAGTAAGCAGTGTACCGGAGTTATCGCGGGCATCGCTTGCCAGTGTACTCGATAAGCTACCGTGCGCGGTATTCAACACCTCCATCAAGGATGGTTCAGTCGATCTACAGGGTTATGTTTCCAGACAGCTCGATGTAAAACGGTTGGAAAAGGATCTGCTGGCGTTGCCGGGTGCCCGGGCAATCAGCTTGAATCTGAAAAAAGTCGATAAGGAGAAATGTGCCGTTATCGAACTGTTTGCACCGTACTGGGCGCGTAAGCAGGGCGCAGACCATCCTGCATTGATCCAGACCGGGAGGAAGGGCAACGTGTTTACCGAGGGCGACACGCTGGTAGTCAGGATTACAACACCTGATTATGAATCATATGTGAATATTGATTATCACGCCCTGGATGGCGGCGTGGTACATATGATCCCCGGCCCCCGGGCCCGTGACAACCAGGCTCCAGCCAACTATAACGCAACTATAGGGGATCTCGGAGAATGGACCATTGCAGAGCCATTCGGTACCGAAATGGTAACGGTAGTGCTGACACCACAGCCGCTGTTCGAAACACCCAGGGATGAAATTGAAACAGACTCCGAATATCTTGCAGCTGTGCGGGAACAACTGGACCGTATCACGAAGAAATCAGGGAAGGACAAGATCGCAGTTGATTTCGTAATGATCGATACGAAAGCAAAATCGCTTCTGCAGGAATTACCCAACAGGGTAACAGGGCACCCCTGACGATTGGTGGCCGGAGTGTGAACGCCCTGGAGGCGAACCAGGCACGATGACCGCGCCATGCGTTCCTGCTGCTGGGTTCTTACCGGCCACTGTAGCGCTCCTAATCGGCGGCATAGGTGAACCCTGATAAGTAAGGTGATCCAGATAATTAGACTCCACCAGGAGAAGGGATCTTCAACATCGATGTAACCCGCAACCAGTCATTCAAGTAGGGCGCGCAAACAGGATATCATCGTAAGCTCTAACCCGGCATAGGACGGCGGCCTACGGATCGCCGTTTCAGGTTGCGGTGGCACGTATTGCTGTGCCCTGTTTTGATGCGATGGATGCCAGTTGATCTAAATCAAGCTTTTCCCGTTTCCTGACGGATACTGGTAGATTCCCTAATGACTTTGATCGCTCTCCCGGATATGGTTGCGTGCGTCACCAGAGGGGCCACAATGGCCCCTGGCGTTGAAACGAATATTATCCAACACACGTGTCTTTTTTGAGACATTCAGGAATATAGACTTAAAGCAAGGAGATGCTGAAAGTGAATGGAGCACATGACTTAACAGAATTATCACGCCGCGAACCCCGGTTCACGGCCCTTTATACTGTTGTTTGCCTTGTATTCCTTTTCGGGGCCACTCCAGCCAGTGTTGCTCACGACAAATATCATAAGGATGACGGTGAAATTTACCTATCGTTGGGTGATTCGCTCTCGGTCGGTGTCCAGCCTGATGCAACCGGCACCAATCAGCTCACCGACGAGGGTTACCCGGATCAGCTCTTTGAGGCCCTTTCCGAGGAAGAAGACGATCTTCGGCTCGTCAAGCTGGGTTGCGGGAATCGCGAAACGACAGAAAATATGATTTCCGGTGGGGAGTGCTCCTATGAAGAGGGATCACAGCTGGCCGAGGCTGTCAAATTTCTCCGGAAACATCGCGACGATGTGGCACTGATCACGATCGACATAGGCGTCAATGATGTCATTTTCTCAGGGTGCATCATCGAAACAGACGGCATTGTGACGGGCGTCGACATTGATTGCATTCTTGCTCCTGATGGGCCATTTGCTCAGGTTGCTACCAACCTGCCGATCATTCTGAGTGCACTGCAACAGGCCGCTGATGACGATACACCGATTGTTGCCGCGAACTACTACAACACCTTTCTGGCTGCGTGGCTAACAGGGCCCGCAGGGGAAGCGCTTGCCATACAATCTGCGCTTCTGGCCGATATCTTCAATAATGACGTCCTTGGTCAGACCTATGCTGCGTTCGGCGTACCGGTCGCGGATGTTGCCGCTGCATTCGATTCGAATAACTTCACCGATATGGTGCCGTTTCCAACACCGGACAGTCCGTTAATGATTCCACAGAACGTGGCACTGATCTGCCTGTGGACGTATATGTGCGTACCGGAACCGGTCGGTCCGAATATTCACGCGAATCCGACAGGGTACGGTGTTATTGCGGCTACGATCGGGGAGCTATTGCCAGTCGACGATGACGACGACGATGATCATCATCATCATCGAAAGGGCCACAAGGCTGGTGACCGGCATTACAACAGGCATGATAATCGCAAGCACCGCCGTCACCATGAGGGACATCACCGGCACAAAAATTAGTGCGGCTAAAGACGAACAGGTATTTCGATTCCGGTGTGGCGACCTTCTGTATGGGGGTCGCCTTTTTCGCAATCTTAGGGGCAGATCAGGAGCACCATGAGGAACAAGGACACGATGCGCTGGGGAATATGACCCCAGTTGAGTTTTACCAACACGCCTGAAAGGCTACTTTAGAAGTGCCCACCTAAGAGCTCGTTTTGACTCATTTCCTGTAACCCCCGAAGAATCCGAACCGATCCCCCCGACTGAAACATCGACCAGTTTCTTAGTCTTACGGTGATTCTTCATATTACTTCCTCCGATAATCGTGCGGAGTCACTTTAATCACCCGAACCAAAACAAGATCCTTCCAGTTTTTGCAGATGACGCGATACTGAATATATAGACGGGATGAACGGTGCCATTTCCATTCACCATATCGCTTATGCACGTCCAGCGACAGCAATTCCAGCTGCTTTACAGCCTTCCTATGCTCGTATATCTCCCAAAATACTCTATTGAGAGAATATACGTTATATAGTGTGTTTACCCTGCGGCATAACGATTTAGGACAACGGCGATGAAGCCCTACGACAGGAGTGATTTGTCAGGCGTTTTTATCAATCTCAACACCTTCAATCCTATTGTCAGATCGAACAATGCTCTCGATAATTGAGAACAATGGGTCCTCCAGCGC
>JBDNAP010000121.1:0-4361 GCA_039768325.1 Thiogranum sp. | reverse complement strand
GAACAACAAGGACGGGTGATGATTTACCATGGCCTGAAAGACACCGATGTCAATCGGGCCATGAATGAACAGTTCGAGCGGCTTGATACCATGATGTTCACGGGTACCATTGTGACGGACGGGTTGGGCCGGCCACTGCGTGATCCCGTAAGCGGTGCCGTCGTCGTTGAAGATGATGGTTGTTAATCAATATGATACTTGAGGGGCTCGGCGGGCCTGCCGGCTCGCCAGCGGCTGCTATACTTACAGGAGATCAGAACAGGTAAATAGTACTCTTTTACAAGCCGGCCACCAGGGATGCAGGGTACCGGCATCCATCAACAACACGGGTTTTGTGCCTGAAAAAATCGATGTTGAAGCGGATGATGCCAAATGTACTCCGCCGGGCTGTCGTCCCGATGCTTTTCGTTTTTCCCAGCCTGCAGGCAACAGCTGCTTCCGTGGACCCCGAGGTGGAAGCCTGTATCCGCAGGAATATCACCAGAACAACGGCCATCCAGAAAATTGAACTCCGCTCCATCGATCGCATCGGGTCTGAAAAAATTCTTGTCGCAGACATCTACCTGAAGCGCTTTGCCGATCAAAGTTCGGGACTTATAGCCTATTTCAAAGAGCCCGAGGATCTTCAGGGAACCCGATTGCTGGTTATCGAAAAGGCACCGGAGAACGAGATGTACCTGTACATGCCGGCCCTGTTCAAGATTCGGCGCATCACGTCGAAACGCATTTCATCCTCCATGTATGGCAGCGATTTTTCCTACGAAGACCTCGAACGACTTTACGGCATGCTGTCGTCTGAAGTGGCGGAACAGAAAGCGGATGAGCTTATCGATGGGCATGCGGTCTACGTACTGCTTAGCAGGCCATCGCAAGGCTCCGGATCCAAATATGAATCTGTGGTGTCTTACTTCGATAAGAATTCCTGTGTAGTCAGGAAAGTCGAATTTTTCGAAGCCGGGTCAAGACTTCGCAAAGTGCTGCTGGTGGACGCCGACAAGGTACGTACGGTGGGAGGCATCAAAGTGCCCCACGAGTACCTTATGAACGATATCCGCGATAAAACCGAGACCCGTATGACCATCAGGGAAGTGCGTCTCGACGTAGCCGTTCCCGATACGCTATTCGATCATACCCGATTGAAGGATTTTCGTGGCATCGACTGAACCAGCAGGGTTTCTCTGCTGGAAACGCATTCCCGACCTGATTTCCCGGCACACGCTCCCGATCCTCCTGATTGTTGCCTCCATTACAGTTTTAGCTTTGGTTCAGATTGTGGATGTCACCAGCGGACGGATACAGATCCAGATCGATCCGTCTGCGGAACGTCTGCTGGCCGCGGACGACGAGGCCAATGTTTTCTACGAAACGACCCGCCGGGTATTCGGCAACGATGAAACCGTACTGCTCCTGCTACAGGCAGAGGATGTTTTCAGCGCCAGGAACCTTGAACTTATCGCGCGCCTGACACATCGACTCGAACGGCTGGATGGTGTGATACGCGTGGTATCCCTGGGCAATGCACTGGCGATCCGGGGCACGGAGTATGGCATCGATATCGAATCCTATGCGGAACTGGCTGCCGACACCGCACAGGGGCGACGGCAGTTCCGCGATGCAATCCTGGCAAATCCAATGTATAGCGGCAGCCTGGTTTCCCGGGATGCCCGCGCCACCGCTATCCTGATCTCTCTCGCTGACATCGGCGGCTACGCGTTTTTCAGTCAGATCGACAAATCAGTCAAACAGATTATCGATGAAGAGGCACGCGAAGCGTCGATCTGGGTAACCGGTACACCACTGCTGACGCTGGCTACCACGAACGCCTTGCTGGACGACCTGATAAAGATTCCCCTGATTGTCATACTGGTGATGGCGGTTGTCCTCGCATTCTGTTTTCGCTGCCTGAAGGGTGTGCTGGTCCCGCTCAGTTCGGTCGCCATCTCCGTACTCTGGACATTGGCCACCATTGCGGCGCTGGATTATTCGCTGAATATCGTCACGGTACTGGTGCCCTCGCTGCTGATGATCCTCAGTCTCTCCTACTCTATCCACGTCGTTTCTGAATTTCTCGAGGCGGCCGGCGAGAGCGGAGACAGGCAGTCTTTGGCCTCTGCCGCACTGCGCCGGGTTTTTCTACCCGTTGTGCTGACCGGTCTGACAACGGCCACCGGGTTTCTTTCGCTCACACTGAGCCCCTTGGCCGCTATCAGGGAGTTCGGTGTGTTTTCGGTGATTGGTGTGAGCTATGCCGTGCTGGTCACCCTCACCTACACACCGTCGATACTCAAGCTTATACACTGTAAACCGCAAGCAGCCTCAAGGGCGGGAAAACAGCAATCCGGCTGGTTCGATCGATTTGCGCAAAGCGTCGCACAGTTTGACATCAGCTACAGAAGACCCATATTCGTTGCGTTTGCCCTTACATTTATTCTTGCCCTGGCCGGTATGAGCGAGATTCGGGTCGGCATGGAGCACATCACCAATTTCAGACAGGATTCACCGGTCCGCCGTGCCTATGAAGAAGCCAACGCGCAACTGGGCGGAGCCAATCTGTTTTACATTGTCATCGATACAGGACACCGGGACGCCGTCAAGGAACCTGTAAACCTGAAAGCCATAAAGGAACTTCAGCTATGGCTGGCTGCCCAGACCGAAATCGGTGGATCGCTCTCGATTGTCGATTACCTGCAATTGCTCAACAGAGCCTTTCACGATAACAAGCCGGAATATCACCTGATCCCCGACACCAGGAAAGAGATAGGTCAACTGCTTTTCTTCGGGGCCAGTGACGAGGTCGAGAAACTGGTTGACTCGAGATACCAGCTTGCCAATGTTGTTGTCCGCAGCAAAGCCGTGGATTCCGGTGATCTTGCCGCCCTGGTAGAGAAGGTGAATGACAGGCTCGCACATTTTCCGCAACACCTGAGCGCGCGGGTAACGGGAAACCCGGTGCTGATTAACGATGTGCTCGACGAGATCATCCGCGGCCAGGTACGCAGCGTGTTCGCCGCCCTGCTCATTGTTTACGGCGTGCTGGTGGGCCTGTTTCTTTCCTTCAGGATAGGACTGATCGCGCTGATCCCCAACATTCTTCCGGTTGTCGTCTATTTCGGCGTTCTCGGCTTTCTGGGCATCAGTCTGAACCCCAGCAACAGTATGATTGCGCCAATGGTTCTCGGCATCGCAATAGACGATACCGTGCATTATTTTGCGCGTTTCAACGAGTTCATGAAGCAGCAGAGCAGCGCCAGGCAGGCCACGATCTCGTCACTGCGCGTCGTCGGACGCCCCGTTACCTATACCTCCATTGCGCTGTGCCTTGGATTTCTGGTGCTGACGACGAGTGATTTGCGCATGCAGGCAGAGGTCGGTGCCATGGCCTGCTTCGCACTGGCGTTTGCCTGGTTAAGCGATTTTCTTCTCACTCCCGCGCTCTGCAGTCAACTCAGGATCGCCACGATCTGGGATGCCCTGACACTGGACCTGGGTAAAAAACCGCAGGAAACGATCCCTCTGTTCAAAGGCTTGTCCAACTTTCAGGCACGCATAGTTGCGCGCATGGCCAGTATCCGTGTAGTCAGTGCGGGAGAACGTATCATTGCAATCGGTCAGCCCGGATTAGAAATGTACGCCGTCATTGACGGCAAATTGCAGGCCTCAATCGAGGGCAAATCCGGCAGGATTGATCTCGATGCCCACACGCGGGGGGATATCGTCGGTGAAGCCGGCCTGTTCTTTGCGAAGCGCACGGCAAATGTTGACGCCATAGAGGACACCCGATTGTTACGCATCACGCTGCAGGATCTGGAAACGCTGCGCCGCCGCTACCCCAGAATCGCGGCGCGTGTATTCCGTAATCTGAACGAAATACTGGCGACACGCCTGGTTCATGCAACAGAGCGACTGGGCTAGCGCCTCCCGCCTTATTACTATATCGTCACAGAGCGGATATCTATTGGATACTGGCAGCTGATGGTCGAAGCGACGTTATATGTTCTTACCGGCACTCTTCTCTATGCCGGTGCACATCACCTTTATCGGGGCACCACGCGGAATTCAGCCCAGCCGCATGCCCAGCTTGCTGCCATGTACCTGTTGCTTGCGGGCTTCGTGCTGATTGGTGCACTGCTGTATCAGCCGCTGGAAATCAGTGCACAGCTCCGCTTAGCCAGGCTTTCCATGACCCTGGGCATCCTGCTGTGGGTTGTACTAATCTGGTATGTCGCTTTCTACACCCGATCGAAACCCCTTCTCCTGTTGGACTTACTGACAGCTGCATGGCTCATATTCCTGGTCCGGAATCTAAATTCGCCACACGGTCTGCTGTATGCCGACATTTCGCCGACAGGTCAAACCACCTT
>JBDNAP010000011.1:0-5919 GCA_039768325.1 Thiogranum sp. | reverse complement strand
TAATTAACTAATGTGTATGCGTGTGTATTTTCGCGTCGGAGAGTCGTTGTGGAAAAATTCAGGAAATGTGCTGCTAGCAGGTACTGCCGTTTGAATACCGTGATCAAGACAAGTGCCTTGCTGCTGGTCGGCTCTGTCATTTCGATCGTCGTGTTGTTTGAAGTCACTTAACTGGCAGACATTTCGTTCGACGGCCGCATCCTTCGGCAACTGCTCCTGCACTGTTCTACTTTTGCCCGTCCATGGGCTCGTCGGCAACTGCTCCCGCATCCCTCCAGGGGACCTGCATTTAGTGCTCTAATTTCGCCTAGTCCCCGGTTTGTGCGGCGGACGCTCCCACAAGCTTATGTCGGTAAACTTACGCACGCCTAAGTAATCCATCGCATGTCTATTTTTGATACAACACTGGAGTCCTTTAAAGAGGACGTTCTGGAGGCATCTGCCGAACGTCCGATTCTGGTTGATTTCTGGGCCGATTGGTGCTCGCCTTGCCTGGTTATTGCCCCGATACTGGAACATGTTCTGTCCGATCTCAAAGGTGCAGTGGGACTGGCCAAGCTTGAAGTGGATCGGGGCGAGAACATGAAACTTGCCGGACATTACCGGGTACGAGGATTTCCGACCGTGATTTTGTTTGACGAGGGGCAGGAGCTCGGGCGCTTCAGCGGCACCAGATCGAGACCACAGATTATCTCATTTATTAAAGATCACGTTGATCTTTCAAACGCCGACTGATTCAAAACAGCCGGCTTAGTGGCGAGGTTCGTTACCGGTAGGGCTACTCCAGTTGTCCGCAACGATAAAGCCCCTTTCTGCTTCCGCTCCATCTATAACGCGGGCAATGCAAACCGGGTATCGTATTGGCGTGTGTTGCCATTTTTCCACAAGTGTACCGTTTTCCAGGCAGATGGCCGGATCGATCTGTGTAAGCGGTGCCAGCCACTGGTGTCGTTCCAGCGGTAGCCAGATTGATGCCCCTAGTGAAGAAAACAAGCGCTGGTTTGTCCAGAACCCTCTGAGGTGGTCTGGGTAAGCGCCATGTGGCGTGTTGGCGCTGACGCCGACAGGATAGAACAGGCGGCCTTTTAGTATCAACCATGTCTCGTCAACCTGTATGTTCAGTTGCTTGAACAGTTGAGCAGCTTCCGGACGCTGGGAAAGTCTGCCTTGATGGTTCAGTAAGCGACTGGTTTTAATATCCAGTCGATCACGTTGCGCGGGTCCCAACCAGTTGGCTGGCTGTGACGTGTCTGCGACACCCAGATAAAATTTCACGGCTATTTCCCAGTGCAGGGTTTTACCGGTTTTTTTGTCTTTAACCAGGAAGTCGAACTCGCCAAGGGTGCGGGAACCGGAGTGCAGTGGCAGATTGGCAAACAGTAATTGATAACGCTGGTTGCTGTTTAACCAGAAACGCCAGAGAGTTTCGAAATAGTTGCCAAGTCGATGGTCTTTCCGAGTGTCTACCATTTCCTGTAGCGTGCGTGGATCCTTGTCCAGCTGTTCGAGTACATCATCATACTGCCCGCTGATCTGTTTAAACCACCCGTTTTCAAGCCAGCGCAGGTGAGGATCTGAGCGTTGCAGCAACGGCGGGCTGGAAAGTGCCCAGGCCAGGTCGCGAACCAGTGGGTTTTTATAGCGTATGTCTGAATTCACGACAGCAGTATTTGCATTGTTGGCACAGGATCTGGTCGTGATTACTCATGGCCTTAACTGACAAGGACACGAGGGCCACAACATGTTAAGGATGTTCTGATTCAATTTATGGGCCATCATCAGGGAAAAAACATACAAGTTAATGGTTCAGTACTCCCCAGGGCATCCTACAGGCATTGGAATACCCTCATGTCATGATATCGCGAATTATTATGAGCGTAAAAGCGTCGTTAAAAACAGTCCGTCAGCTGAAACCTTCGAGACCTTTGTGGTGGAAAGTTCGGGCAGCAAACTAGAAATCCGCCCGGTACCCCATACTGAGGTAGTAAGAACTGGAATCTTCGCTTCGGTCGGTGAAATCGCGTGTCGTCCATTCCTTGCCTCCCTCGACTTCGAACCGGTAACGTTTGCGCCAGCGGTAGTCCATGCGTAGCGATGGTAACGCGGTCCACTGGCTCGAATCGTCATTATCATTCTCCCGGTAATCGAGGCGCATCCTTGGATTGACACGCCATGCCCGGATGACAGGGTAGCGACTGTCGAGCGACAGTGTGTAAATTTTTGCAGTGCTGGTATCAGAATAGCGCGTTCCGAGGATACTGGTGTCGCCGGTCTTGAACAGGTTGCTGCCGATAAACTGGAGATTGTAAAAATACTCTTTGCCTGTGTCCGGTATGGCCTCGATACCCCCCGACGCTTTGGTCCCTGAAAGCTCCGATACGGTGACATCGCCGCTCAACTGGAATTTCTCCGAGAAGGGATGGGATGCTCCTAGCGTCGCAGTGGTGCTGTGTCCGGTCCGGTCTTTTGCCAGTTCCTGTATCTCTTCTTCGGTCAGGGTGTCCAGCAGGTCGTCTATGGAGCCGGCTGATTGCCCCTGCAGCGCACTGCTTGTGGTAAGCAGAGGGCTGTTGCGGTAGTCGACCGTTGCGTTAATGGTGGTGCGGTCCGGCAGCGTCCATGTTCCAAGGAATATAGCGGTATTCAGGGAACCATAGAGAATGTCGTAGTCAACAAAAGTCAGCAGGGAGCGGATCGGGTCGAAATAACGGGCTTCACCGCCGACCGCCCTGCGGTCGACAACACTCTCTACCCGTTGTTCGATGGCGAACAGGTTAAAATCCCAGGCATTGGCAAAAGTGCCAAGATCGGTGCTGAGTCCGTACAGGTATCTGTCAGTATGAAAGCCATCCCGGGTTGAAAAAACCGGAAAACCACCGACAGCGTTAACTGTTATCCAGTCAGCCAGCTTGTAACCCACCAGCAGGCCATCGAACCGGCCAAGTACGCCACCGGTATTACGCGATTGACGACCGAGCCGCATGGATGCGCCGAGCCGTTTGCCGCTGGCATCAACATAGAGACTGCTTATGCTGTTTTCGTTGCCAGGCCCGTCACCCAGGAAGTCTTTTAAATATGAGCCAGTGAAACGCGACTGCAGATCGTAGTCGTCAGTTCGTTTTCGTGCCGTTAAGTCAAGATCTGTAGAAAGAGAGGATTGCGTCACCGTACTGCCGACGTCATCTGTGCTGATTTCATCACGTCGGTAATACTGTGAGAAGCCACCGTAGACATCCCAGGGATTGTCCTCCACGGCCTGCGTTGACCGGCTTTTACTCGGTGTGGGCTTCTTTGACGCCGTAGTCAAGCCGGCTAGCCTTTGTTTGACCCGCTCTGCACCATCTCCCTCGGGATAAAGCGATAAGTATCTTTTGTACTCTTTTACTGCGTGGGCCAGTTGTCCTTTGCGTTCCCTGGCAACGCCGAGAAATTCCAACGCGTCCTGACGGTAAGGATTATCGGGGTATTGGATGACTTTAGTGTAAAGCTGAATCGCCCTGTTGTTATCACTGCGGGATATGGCCTGTCGTGCTTCTTCCATTAAATCCGCAATTCGCTCGTCAGATGTCCTTGGTAATGTGGATTTAATATCAGAATTGACAACAGCATCACGGCGCTGGATTAGGCCTTGTGAATCGACAGGCGGTGTTACGGATTTTACGGTGGAGGCGGGTTTCTCAGGAGAGGCGATTTCTTTGAATGCCTCGAGAATTTCTTCTTCGGTTGCCACTTGTACCCAGGCCCGTGGATACTGGTTCTTAACTGATTCAGCTGTTTCCTGAGCCTCTTTTCGGGTTGAGAAAAAGCCAAGTCGGAGTCGATTCCATACGCGTCCGTCAATTGGAAACAGGGTTGTATAGATAATGTACTGATCCGGATTTTTCAGATTGTCCAGCAGCGGAGTTGTTATTGGTTTGATAGAGGATGCGAGATTGACGACATAGCGCTTTTTTAACATGTCTGCAGTTATAGTCGGAGCGACCGCCTGCAATACATCCGACTGTCCGCCCGGAGGTTGCTTGACAACGGGGGGGGGCGTTTCTGCGAGTATTTCGGGCTGAGTGTCTGGTGATATTTCAACCGCTTGCTCTGATCGGTTTTTGTTCTGTTCCGATGACAGAATGTTTATATTGAGATGCCGCCGGTCAGCACCGGCCTGGACCGAGTACTTGACAGATCGTGAAAAGCGAACCGTAAGGATGCCACGATCCACGCCACGCTGTTCATAGCGTGCATCCAGGAAAGGGATGCGCTGGCTCGGCCGGGCCGTCACGGTCTGTTGTTCCTGCAGTTCACTTTCCCGTGAAAACGCATTGGAAGCAATGTTCTGCAACTGAATCTGGAGTTCATCGCCCGCAGAATCCGGTGCATGATTCAGGTATTGCATCGGCGTCGTGAAATTGATGCGCAGTTGCGGCGGCGAAGTCTTATCGTTGATGTCGATGTTGTCTATGATACCGGAAGCCGCTTTGGTCGCTCCGGAACAAAACAGCAAACTGATGAAGAGGCTAAATAAAACGTGAAATATTGGAGTTTTTGTCAGAGGTTCCATATAAGGTCGAGTCCCTGGAGTATCGTAACTGTCTGGCACTCAGTCGAGTGATCGCACCACAACGCTCATGCTTCGGTAGTCAGAACCGGGTATCACCTCATAACTGACCGGTCTGCTGAAGTTGAGGATCAGGTAGGGGCCACCTTCACTGTCCCCTTCATAGATGACTTCGTCGAGTGCAAGGTCTTCCGCATGTCTGGGCACCACGCCTTCGCGCTTGAATGCGGCGTTCAGGTCGGAAGAGGGGATGCGGACCGGCAACAGACGAATGCGCAGCTCTTCCCCGCTTTGCTGTGGAAAATGCGAGCGATAGCGAAGCGGAAAAGAGAACTGGACCTCGATGACGGACTGGCCGTCGTTTTTCAGGACCTCGACTTCTTCGAGAACCTTGTCACGAACAGGTGGCGCGGACTGGTTCTCTGAAACTATGAATAGCACCAGCGTGGCAAAAAGGATTGCCGGTAGAACCTTCTGAGCTCGTAACATTGAGAAATCCTGTCCCTGTTTAATTAATCCCAATTGCGGTCACGAACGCTGTGTTCCGGACTGGATTGATGGCAACTGCCGGCACAGTCTCTGTTCTGACTCACCGACCGGCCCCGGTGTTCGCCCTGGTCATAATCGTTGGCGTGGCAGCCGGCGCAATCCGGCCGGTACGTGGGCGTTGTCCAGGTGGCGGTCTGGGAATTGCTCTGGTGGCATGCTATGCATAGCGGGTTGCCGCTGTGATTACCCGGATATTCAGACGAGGTATGGTTGAAATCAATGGGCAGCCAGTTGTTTGTGTTGTGGCAGGTATCGCACTGCAGACTAGTGCCGAAGTGATTGCCCGGTTTGCCCGTCGCCTGTGTACCGTTGTGACACGTGGAACAGGATCCGCTTACGCCGTTGTGATCGAAACTGGCGGGGATCCAACCGGTGGTGCTGTGGCAGTCATCGCACTGAGCGCTGGTTTGTATATGGCTAGGCGACTTGCCAGTCGCGGTACTGCCATTATGGCAACTGGAACAGCTGCCCGGTGATACACCACCATGATCGAAAACAGCGCCGGCCCAGCCGTTGGTAGTATGGCAGTCGTCGCAGTTGTTGTTGCTGGCGATATGGTTGGCCGACTTGCCGGTGGCCGTCGTGCCGTTGTGACAGGAAAAGCAGGTGCCGATGACGTCGGCGTGATCGACGCGGGTGACCGGGATCCAGCCGGTGGTGCGATGGCAGTCTTCGCACAGGGTGTTGGTCTGGATATGGCTGGCATTTTTGCCGGTGGCGGTGGTGCCGTTGTGGCAGCTGGCGCAGTTGCCGGTGACACCGCTGTGGTCGAAGACAGCACCACTCCAGCCGGTGGTGTTGTGGCAGTCGTCGCAGCTGTT
>JBDNAP010000614.1:0-3474 GCA_039768325.1 Thiogranum sp. | reverse complement strand
GTACATGTACTCGTGCACATCCGCCAGTATGTCGTCCGGCTCCTTCCGGTCCGTAAAGCCGTTGTCGTAGGCCATCTTGCAGACATCCGCGGCGATCTTGGCGGACACTTCGCGAATAGCCGACAACGGCGGATAGACGCGGCCGCGATCGATGTCGGAGTCTTTCACCTGGTCCGCGAGAGAGTGGGCCGCCGCAAGGAACATCTCGTCCGTCAAACGGCCGGGCTTTGTCAACAGCCCGTCCGGTAACTGTAATTTGCCGATATCAAACAACAGCGTTCCCACCGCCAGATTTTCCAGCTCCGGTTTTGAAAACCCGAGATGACGGCCGAACGCCACGGCGAGGCCACAGGCATCGACACAATGCGCATAGGCATAGTTATCCTTGTCCTTGAGTCGAGCCAGCCAGAACAGGGCATCCGGGTTGCGGACAATACTGGCAATCATACTGCTGACCGCTTTGCGGACCGACTGCAGTTTTATGGTATGCCCGGCTTTGAGCTGATCCAGGACATTGGTAACGACATCCAGTGCCTGCCTACGGCTCTCCCTGCAGGCTCCGATCTCTTCTTCAACCGAAGTCACAACGGGGTAGCGCTCATGCCCTGTCGCCTTCTTGAACACTTCCACAAGTTTGTCGCTGGGGGGTTTGTGTACAACCGTCTGCAATGGCTGCCGAGCGGACTCGCCGCGTTCGGGATCGATGAAGACGTATTCACAATGCTGTTGCAGTTCGTTGATGTCACTGCTGTCACTGATATAGAAGCCCTGGAAAAGATACCGTGTTTCCAGCCAGGGCCGATCCAGCCGTGAGACATACATCCCGACTTTGACATCAGCAACAATGACCTTTTGTTCCATTTGAGTCATGACGCCATAGCACCGAATTTCTAAGAAATATCCGTTATCTGTCTGCTTAACGGCCAAAAAACAGCTGAATTTACCCCCGTTATGCAGACCATTATCATGGCAGCCGGAGATCGCCAACCAATTATTACAAATAACTTGAGTAACATCTTATAAGATATTAATATATATTACTTATATCTTACTGATTAAAAGTTTTCAGCCTGGAGCCGCAGCATGAACCTGGAAAAGGTCATTTTTGCTTTTTTCTCAATTCTGGCGTTGACCCTGAATTACGGGTTCTTCATCGGCGAGCTGGACGACCCCTCCCACCATAATGTCTATGAACTGTTTGCAGCACTGATCGTCAGCCTCATAGCGACCATCATGAAGTTTGGCGACCGCGCGCATATCGGCGCGTTGCTGCTGGCAACCAGCCTGGTTGCCGATCTGCAGCTGATCGCCGCCGCAATGGTGTGGGGCTACGTGGTGTATGTTGTCGAAGCCCCTCTGGAACCTTCCGTCATGTCGAGCATTGTATCGCTGTCCGGCGGCGCTTTACTGGCCAATCTGACATCGGTCATCCTGCTGGTGGTGGAAACGGTGACATTCAGACGTTGATCGAGTGAAACGGCTGACAGCCATGCATAACGTCATCTCCCTGGTGTTACGGCGCATGCGTCTGCCGTTGATCATACTGATATCCACGTATGCGATTTCGGTGGTTGGCCTGACCCTGATTCCCGGTATTGACGACCAGGGCAACCCATGGCGTATGGATTTTTTCCACGCCATTTATTTTGTCAGCTTTCTCGGTTCAACCATCGGCTTTGGCGAAATCCCCTACCCGTTCACCGGTGCACAGCGCATGTGGACCACATTTACCATTTACGCAGCCGTGGTGTCCTGGCTGTACGCTATCGGTACTATCCTGACCGTAATCCAGGACCAGGGATTCCGGCGGGTACTGGCGTTTCAATCTTTTGCCCGCAAAGTACGCCGCCTGCAGGAACCTTTCTATATCGTCTGTGGCTACGGCGACGCCAGCCGCCTACTGGTGCACGAACTGAGCGAACGCCGCATACACTGCGTGGTCGTCGAAAAGGATCGGGAGAAAATCGAAGAATTGGCGGTTGAGGATCTGCCCGATTACGTGCCCGGCCTGAGTGAAGACGCCACCAACTCCGACACCCTGATTACAGCCGGCCTGAATCGCCCGAACTGCCGCGGCGTAATCGCCCTGACCGGTGATGACCACAGCAATCTGACAATCGCAATCACCAGCAAGCTGCTGGCGCCGGATGTCCAGGTTATCTGCCAGTCGGATTCCAAGGACTCGGCTGCGAACATGGCTTCATTTGGCACCGATCATATTATCGATCCCTTTGAAATCTTTGCCTCCCGATTCGCAATGATGTTTCACTCACCCAGCATGTACCTGGTCTACGAGTGGATGACCGCTGTATACGGCTCTCCACTGTCCGAATTCAAGCGCCCTCCTACCGGAACCTGGGTATTGTGCGGTTTTGGCCGATTCGGCAAAGCGGTACGTGAATACATTGCTATCGAAGGCGTAAAGACACGTTTGATCGAGGCCGATACCGAATTAACCGGGGCCCCCCTCGATACCATAGAAGGACGGGGTACCGAAGCGAATACACTGCTTGAAGCGGATATACAGGATGCGGTTGGCATCATTGCCGGCACCGACAATGACGCTAATAACCTGTCGGTCCTGATCACCGCACGCTATCTCAATCCGGGACTGTTCACCGCGGCCCGGCAGAACCAGCAGAAAAAGACGCCGATCTTCAAGGCCGCCGATATTGACCTGATCATGCAACCCGGCACAATTGTGGCTCAATACATTCTGGGCCTGATCCTGGCCCCCCTGCTGGGCGACTTCTTCCGCCTCACACGTGACCAGAACGAGGAATGGGCCAACGTACTGGTAAGCCGGATCGCCGGTGTGGTTGCCGAAATCACCCCGGAGACCTGGGAACTTGATATATCACGACTGCAGGCGCCTGCCGTATTCGACAGCCTGATCCGCCGAAACAGGGTGCAGCTGAAAGACATCTGCACAAACCCGAAGAACAGCGCAGAACTGCTGCCTTGTGTACCACTGCTGATCAAGCGCGACAAGGTGGCCATGTTGCTCCCCGATATGGAAGAGTTTCTGCAACGCGGTGACCAGATACTGTTCTGTGGCCGTCAGGAATCCACCTATCAGATACGTTACGTTGTCAATGACCAGCAGGCTTTGCACTATATACAGACCGGCATTGACCGCCCCGGCGGCATTCTCTGGCGCTGGATAACGAAGGCACAGTGAAACCTGTCACTTAAAGAAAAGCGCAGGATTGGCGGGCCGCCCACCCTGACTATGCACGCGGTGCTTGTTCTTCCCGCTCCAGCATGCGCAACTGCTCAGGGCTCAATTTGCGGGCTGTTTCAGACAAACCGCTTCTGGCTTCTTCGTCACCGCCGGCAACAGCACGGTTATACCAGCGATAGGCCTCCGCCAGATCCTCATCCACACCTCGACCGTTTGCATATGCCCAGCCCAGGCCCTGTTGCGCCTCGGCCATCCCCTGCACAGCTGCTTTTTGCCACCAGAAAACAGCC
>JBDNAP010000613.1:0-3704 GCA_039768325.1 Thiogranum sp. | reverse complement strand
TGGTGGGCCCGCCAGGACTCGAACCTGGGACCAAGGGATTATGAGTCCCCTGCTCTAACCAACTGAGCTACAGGCCCTGAACAGGCAGGATTCTATCAGGTTTCCGGGCTGTTTTGTGAGCTGGGGTTCGCCCCGGGAATCGAGGCGGTGTGCCACAGCCGATAGTGGCACACCGGTAACGATTTATTCGATTTCGAGAAAACTGCGCAGCTGTTCCGAGCGGCTGGGATGTCGCAGTTTGCGCAATGCCTTGGCTTCGATCTGACGGATACGTTCGCGGGTTACGTCGAACTGTTTGCCGACTTCCTCCAGCGTATGATCGGTATTCATGTCGATCCCAAAACGCATGCGCAGAACCTTGGCTTCGCGCGGCGTCAGACCGGAAAGTACACCCTGGGTAGCTTCCTTCAGACCCGCGCCTGATGCGGAATCCACCGGTGAATCAATGCTGCCGTCTTCAATGAAATCGCCCAGGTGTGAATCTTCGTCGTCACCAATCGGTGTTTCCATGGAGATGGGTTCCTTGGCGATCTTGAGCACCTTGCGTATCTTGTCTTCCGGCATGTCCATACGTTCTGCCAACTCTTCGGGCGTTGGTTCGCGGCCTATTTCCTGCAGCATCTGGCGCGAGATACGATTGAGTTTGTTGATGGTCTCAATCATGTGCACCGGAATGCGGATGGTGCGCGCCTGGTCTGCTATGGATCGGGTAATGGCCTGGCGAATCCACCAGGTCGCATAGGTGGAGAACTTGTAACCGCGTCGGTATTCGAACTTGTCCACTGCTTTCATCAGGCCAATGTTGCCTTCCTGGATCAGGTCCAGGAACTGCAAACCGCGGTTGGTATATTTCTTGGCGATCGAGATAACCAGGCGCAGGTTGGCTTCCACCATTTCCTTCTTGGCGCGCCGGGCCTTGGCCTCGCCGATGGACATGCGGCGATTGATGTCCTTGATGCCGCTGATACGCAGGCTGGTCCTAGACTGTATGTTAACCAGCTTGTTCTGGGCGCGCAGAATCTCTTCCTTGTGCTGTTCGAGCACAGGCGAGTACTTGTGGCCACCCTTGATCTGCTTTTCCAGCCATTTGAGGTCGGTTTCATTATCCGGGAAAGAGGTAATGAAGTCCTTGCGTGGCATAAGAGCCTTGTGCACGCAGATAGACATGATGACGCGCTCGTGGGAGCGTATACTCGCAACCGTTTGACGCAGATTGGTGATGAGTATGTCAACCATGCGCGGCGCCAGCTTCAGGTGTGACAGATGTTTGCCTACCTGAGAGTGCAGTTTATCGATGCGTGACTGGTTCTTGTTTTTGCCGGTAAGCGCAGACAGCCATTTGTCGTAGATGCTACTGAGTTCGGCAAAGAAAATGCGGGTTTCTTCCGGGTCAGGTCCGGTATCTACCGGTGTGTCATCCTCTTCTTTATCGCTGTCCGTCGCACTGGGGCCCTGGGTAGCCGGCGTTGGGATGGGGGCATCGACTGCATCCGGGTCAATAAAGCCGGTGAACAGGTCAGAGAGCCTGCTTTCACCAGCCTCGAATTTTGCGTATTCTTCCAGCAGTTTCTGGGCAGAGGCAGGAAAACTCGCCAGTGCGGAATAAACCTGCGACAGTCCGTCTTCGATACGTTTGGCGATTTCGATTTCGCCTTCCCGGGTCAGCAGTTCAACGGTACCCATTTCCCGCATGTACATACGTACCGGGTCAGTGGTGCGGCCGAACTCACTGTCAACGGTTGCCAGGGCGGCGGCGGCTTCTTCCGCTGCAACTTCGTCTGTACTTGCCGTGTCATTGGAGAGTATCAGCGAATCGGCATCGGGCGCAGTTTCATGCACCTGTATGCCCATGTCATTGATCATGCCGATAATGTCTTCGATCTGTTCCGGATCGACAATGTCATCCGGTAAATGATCGTTGACTTCGGCATAGGTCAGGAAGCCTTGTTCCTTTCCTTTTGCGATCAACAACTTGAGTTGTGATTGTTGGTCCTGGTTCATCAACTGAACGTGTCCCTATCTGAGCCAGTTTCCACTGGCGAAAAAGTCAAACGACCATTGTAGCCCATACCAGCTATATTAGCCAACACTGTTATTTCCGCATGCTTTCACCCGGCACCCCGGTGGTGCATTACAAGCAATTGTTTAAGCTCGGTTTTTTCTGATTCCGTCAGTCCGGATTCCTGGTCCTTGAAAAGCAGTTGTTCGCTGCGCTGCCGGGTTCGTTGTTCCTTTAGACGCTGCACAGCGCCGCAAAATTCCTCGCCAAAACCATCTTCCGGCAATTCCAGTGGCAGTGTCGCCAGCTTGGCAAGGTGGTGCTGTTCTGGCCGGTCTCGCCAGTATTCCAGAATGCCTCCTGTAGATAGATGCGGGTGCTGCCACAATATTTCAAGTAACTCCACCAGCAGCGGTATACCCGGCAACTCCAGATCTTCAAAGCCACAGGGGCGTTTCACCTGTGCGCAGAGTTCCGGCTGTTCCAATAACAGGCGGATTGCCACTCGCACGGGACTGCGGCTGGAATCATGCGGCCGCTGTCTTGGGGGCTGAGCCGGTTTTGGCTGCGTAGTAGCGAATACGCGCTTTTCCAGCTGCTGTGCAGGAAGGCCGCTGAGCTGCGCAAGCTGACCGAGCATCAGATCACGGAACACGGAATCCGGCAGTTTTTGTAACAGCGGTCGCGCCAGTTCCACCAGATGTGCGCGTCCATCCACGCTTCGGGTATCGACCTGCTGGCTGAGTGATTCAAGGAAATACTGTGAAAGTGGAATAGAATCGACAGTTTTTTGCTGGAATTCCTGTTTGCCAATGCGGCGCACCAGGCTGTCAGGATCTTCGCCATCGGGGAGGAACAGGAAGCGGGCCTCGCGCCCGTCGCGCAGTACCGGCAAGGCGTTTTCCAGTGCGCGCCAGGCAGCGCGGCGGCCAGCGGCGTCGCCGTCAAAACAGAACACGACTTCTTTCACGGTGCGGTACAGGCGTTCCAGGTGATCGGCTGTGGTGGCCGTGCCAAGCGTGGCGACTGCGTGAGTCAAGCCGAATTGCGCCAGGGCGACCACGTCCATGTAACCTTCCACCACCAGCAGGCGTTCCAGTTTCTGGTTCGCCTTGCGCGCCTCGAACAGGCCGTATAGTTCCCGGCCCTTGTGGAATAGCGGGCTCTCCGGACTGTTCATGTACTTTGGTGTGTCATTACCCAGCACGCGACCGCCGAATCCGATGGTGCGCCCGCGCCGGTCACGGATCGGAAACATGATGCGGTCACGGAAACGGTCGTAGAGTCGATTGTCATCCTTTTGCACCAGCAGACCCAGTTCAACAGCGGCTTTTTGCGTTGCGCTGTCCGAACCCAGGTGGCGCAATAGCGAATCCCAGCCGGGTGGGGCGTAGCCAAGACCGAAGGTGGCGGCTATATCACCGCTCAGACCGCGTTCCTTGAGGTAGTCAACGGCGTTGGCGGCCTTAGCATGATCGCGCAGCTGATTGCGGTAAAAGCGCTCCGCCCGATCCAGCAAGCTGTAGTGGTCGTTGCTGCGGTGATCAGTGCGGTGGCCGGAGGCGGCTTCGTGTGGCACGTCCATGCCAACGGAGCGGGCCAGTTCCTCGATGGCATCGGGAAACTCAAGATGCTCGTAGTCCATCAGAAAGCCGACGGCACTGCCGTGTGCACCGCAGCCAAAGCAATGGTAGAACTGCTTGCC
>JBDNAP010000612.1:0-2750 GCA_039768325.1 Thiogranum sp. | reverse complement strand
CCTCATCAGTTAGCTGCAGCAGCCGCTTCAGTGGAGTCGGCACCACGCTCCTGCTCGACAAGAAAATCAACCACATCCAGCATCTGCTTGTTGCCGCCCGCCAGTTCCGCGGTAACCAGGTACTTGCCGTTCACCACTATCGCCGGTACACCACTGATGCCATACATATTGCGCGCCTGTTTTGCTCGATTGGTTTTGGTGATTACCGCAAACGATGAAAAAGTGTTGTCGAAATCTTCTGCCGACACACCCTGTTCGACGAAAAACGCTTTCAATTCGTCGGCATTACGAATCCTTTTGCGCGCCTTGTGCAGCCGTTCAAACAACGGTTTGTGTATCTTGTCGGTTGCATCCAGCAGTTCAGCCGTATAGTAGGCGCGTGCCAATAATTCCCAGCTCGGTCCCAGCACTGCCGGCATACGGACAAACGCGACATCGTCCGGCTTGCTTTTCAACCAGGCATCGACCTCCGGTTCGATCTGGTAGCAGTGCGGGCAGGCATACCAGAACAATTCCAGCACTTCGATTTTGTCCCCTGTTGCGGTGGGTTGCGGATTAGCGATCTTCCGATACTTAACCCCCTCTTCAAAACCCGCATGGGCAAGTGGCATCAACAATACTAAAAGCAGCAAGGTAAACCATTGTTTCATTTTCTTTCTCCGACCTATTCAGATTTCACCATGAGGCAGTACACCCAACAACAACAGACTAACGCGTGCCAACCCGGAAAGGGTGACAAGCAAGTCAATAGCCCCTGCAGAAGGGTGGTGTTCCGCAACTGCGGCTGTTAGACACAAAAAACATCAGGAATATCCCGGGCCCAACATCCCCAAGTCGCCTACGTCACCAAGGATTCGCCTGTCTGAGGACATCCGGTGCATGAGACAGACTATACGCCATTCTTGCCGCCCGCCCGCTGTGTTGCAAGTCAGGCGCATGAACCGGATCGTGATCGAAAACCACAAAGAAAAAGAGCGGCCTCATGGCCGCCCTTGTCAGTGCCATAAAGACGACCGGTAACTCAGTGCAGGCCCTGTATGTAGGATGCCACCGCCTTGATTTCATACTCCGTCATGTTACTGGCAGTATTACGCATCATCCTGGCAACGTCGGTGTCGCGCTCTTCCGCTTTAAAGGCGTTCAGCTGATTCTCAACATACTTGGCGTGCTGACCGCTCAAAGCGGGGAATTTCGCTGCCGGATTACCCTTACCGGCAGGACCGTGGCAACCGATACAGGCGGCAACGCCGCTGGCCGGGTTGCCACCACGGTAGATTTTCTGGCCATCTTCAACCAGCGACTTCTCCGCAGCCCCGACCTTCACCGTCTGGGTGGAATAAAATGCCGCCAGATCGGCAATATCCTGCTCAGCAAGGGGTGCAGCCATGGGCGCCATGGTGGCGTTCTGGCGTTTACCGGTCTGGAATGCCTTGAGCTGCTGCTCAGTGTAAGCGGCTCCCTGACCGGCCAGATTTGGCCAATCCGGGTTGGCACTGTTGCCGTCCATCCCGTGGCAACCCGCGCAAGTCGCTGACTTGGTCTTACCCGCGCCGGCATCACCACCGGCAAAGGCTGGTGAAACGCCGATGACCAACGAAAATACTGTTGCAAAAACAATAGGTTTGCTCATCCTGGTTCTATCTCCAAAAAATGCCGTGGAAGCAGATGCCGGCCCGATCGGCAAACCACCCCGCCAAAAAAGGCCAATTGTACACTAGCCGGTTGAGCGCCGGTCAATAAAAAGACCAGGAAAACTGTGCGAAAATAGCCCCATGAGCATTGATTTTCGCCAGGCCACATTCCTCACCAGCGTACCCAAAGCCGACCAGGCGCCACCCGACGAAGGCGCAGAAGTCGCCTTTGCAGGGCGCTCAAACGCCGGGAAATCCAGCGCCCTGAACACCATTACCGAACAACGCAGTCTGGCTCGAACCAGCAAAACACCGGGGCGTACCCAGCAGATCAATTTCTTCGATCTGGGTGAAAATCAACGCCTGGTCGACCTTCCGGGTTTCGGCTACGCCAGGGTACCCCAGGCCATGAAGGAACAATGGCAACGGAATCTGACCGAATACCTGCACATCCGGCAGTCGCTGCGCGGCCTGATCCTGCTGATGGACTGCCGGCACCCGCTGACCGAGTATGATCAGCAGATACTGAATTGGTGCGCCGATGTTGGCTTGGCGGCCCACATCCTGCTCACCAAGTCCGATAAACTGAAACGCGGCCCGGCCGGCAACAACCTGCTGACGGTCCGCAGACGCCTGCCGCAATTCCATGCTGGCGCCAGCGTACAGTTATTTTCGGCACTGAAGAAAACAGGTGTCGATGAAGCACGGCAGATTCTGAGCGACTGGCTTTGTGGCTAGTGTACCCCGCCACTGATATTGACCCATTCAGAGCGTCCCCACGAGGTCAGTGTAAGACGCGATCCGCGGGGGATGGCATGCCCTTTCCAAGGATCGGAACGCAGCAATGGCCTCGTGGGGGCGCTCCCTGCGGGCGAGCCAGGAAGCGGTCATCCGCGGCGTTGTGCCTCTTGGAAAGGGAGCGGCCATTCCCTGCGAGGCAAGCCTTGTGGCTAACCGCTTCCTGGCCCGCTGAATGGGTCAATATCAGTGGCGGGGTACACTAAACATAGCATGAAAAAGGTTGGTTTTTTGTTTATGCGTCGAAGTGAATTCACGAGCCGGGTATTGTTGGCGCTTGTCATGCTGCCCGTGGTAACGGCCTGCAGCTGGTTGGACAGT
>JBDNAP010000120.1:0-4488 GCA_039768325.1 Thiogranum sp. | reverse complement strand
GCAGCGCGTACCGGAAGACCTTGTCGGCTAACTTCCGTACTTATTTGCAAGGTCATATTCATTTGCGCTCTAGCCGCCCAATAAGCCTTTCTTGAGAGTCTTGTCTGCCGGGTGCTCACCAATCCAGACTTTCAGTAGTGCCGCAAAAAAGTCTGCGCCCTCGATACGACCCAGTTGTCTGTTGTTGATGCTGAGTTCGGTGCCGATGTCGGGCGAATAGTCCATGCGCACGATATCGCCTTTGCGTAATGCGGGGAACAGTGCATTGAATTTACTCAGTCGATTTTCGAGCGCCTTCAATTCGACATCGTTCAGATTGGCCTCGAAACCGTCGTTCCAGCCCTGGGTGATCTTCTTGGCCTCAACCTCTTTATAGAGCATGGTCATCTGCATGCTCTTTGCTCCGGTCGAGGCAAGTATGGCCGCCGGACTGTTGCTGGTTTTTCCGAGAAACAGCGCACCTACATAAATTTTGATAAACAGCTTGCTACGGATACCGGCGCCATTCAGAAGCAGGGATTGCTGGCCGACCTGATAACTGTCAGCCAGTTCGATGCCCGCGATTTTTGTTTCAGCCTGGGCAAGCAAAGGGGGGAGGAGCAGGCTAATATAAAAGATACAACGAAAAAGAATGGCCATGACGCTGGCTCCTCCTGGCAAATGGGTAGCAGCGAAGTTTAGCACGTCGTACTGTATTGGAGGTGATAGGAGCATATGTTGGGTTCTCGGGCAGACGCGCAGACTGATGCGCTGCGTGCAGCGATCCGGAGTACGCACCGGGTCGATGAGACATTGTGTTTGCGAGAAAGGCTTCAGCAGGCGCGACTGGATCCTTCCCGTGAACAGGCTATCCAGGATCGGGCATACAAGCTGGCGACGGACGCGCGTGACCGTGCCCTGCAACAGGCGGGCCTTGAGGCTTTCCTGCAAGAGTATGATCTTTCCTCACAGGAAGGCGTATTGCTGATGTGCATAGCCGAGGCGTTGCTGCGTATTCCTGATGCGGAGACGGCCGACCGTTTGATTCGCGATCGCCTGTGCAAGGGCCACTGGGATGAACATCTGGGCGGCAGTCCGTCACTATTGGTGAATGCTTCAAGCTGGGGGCTGTTGATAACCGGCCGCCTGTGTGCCGCACAGCAAAGTGTCCATAGCGGACCCGAGCAGCTGTTGCAAAGGCTGGTGGCACGGCTTGGAGAGCCCATTGTGCGTTTGGCCATGCAGCAGTCGATGCAGATTATGGCGCAGCAGTTCGTGATGGGGCGGGATATTCCGGAAGCCCTGCAACGCGTGGCCAGCAAGGGCAAAGGCCTGCGCTATTCGTATGATTGTCTGGGTGAGTCGGCACACAGTGCAGAAGATGTTGAACGTTACCTGGCAGCGTACCGTACCGCCATTCGCCTGCTTGGTGATGAGGTTGAATCCGGATGTCCGGTGTCGGCGCAGGCGGAGATATCGATTAAATTGTCTGCATTGCACCCACGCTATGAATTTTCCCAGCGGCAGCGAGTAATAAAGGAATTGTTGCCAAGGTTGCAGTCTTTGGCCGAGGCTGCGGCTGCGGCCGGTATTGGCTTTACTCTGGATGCAGAAGAGGCGGACCGGCTGGAGTTGTCACTGGATCTGTTTGAAACGGCTTTCCGAGAATTGCAGGGTAGTTCATGGCAAGGATTCGGTTTTGCCGTTCAGACCTATCAGAAACGCGCCTGGCCGGTGTTGCAGTGGTTGCGCCAACTTGCGAACCAGCAACAGCGGCGCATTCCGGTACGGCTGGTGAAGGGAGCATACTGGGACAGCGAGATAAAGCACACACAGGAACGCGGTCTGAACGGCTATCCCGTTTTCACGCGTAAGTCAGCGACGGATGTCTCCTACCTGGCGTGTGCCCGTTTTCTGATGAGCAACACGGATTCGCTGTATCCGCAGCTGGCCAGTCACAATGCCCTGACGCTGGCCTGGGTAAACGAAATCGGTCAGGGCTGTGATTACGAGCTGCAACGTTTGCACGGCATGGGGGAGAGCCTGTATCAAGCACTCGAAGATTGTTTTGATGAAGTGCCACCGGTCCGTATATATGCGCCTGTTGGCAACCACGAAGAGCTTTTACCCTACCTGGTACGTCGTCTGCTCGAAAACGGTTCCAACAGTTCCTTCATCAATCAGTTAACCGATAAGCAGACCGATCTGGCTAAGCTGGTCGAAAATCCGTGTCGGCGTGTTGAAGCGGTGGATTGCCGGCCACACCGGCATATTCCAGTGCCTGTCGACCTGTACGGTAATGAACGCCGAAATTCTCTCGGTTGGGATTTATGTGATCCTGATGTGGCCAGGAAGCTTGACGAACAGTTGCGGCTGGTTTGTGCGCAAAGCTGGCAGGCCGCCACTCGCGTTGGCGGTGAAGACCGGCAGGGTGAGAACCGGCAGTTATTGAACCCGGCCGATTCAGCTCAAGCTATTGGTCACGTGTGGGAAGCAGATGCTGAAGCCGTGGAGCGTGCGCTGGCGCTGGCCGCTGATGCCGCATTGCCATGGGATGTTGCGGGTGGTAAGCAACGCGCGGACGTTCTATTGACGGCAGCGGATCTGTTTGAAGAAAAGGGGCCGGAACTTATTGCACGCGTGATACGAGAGGGTGGGCGAACGGTGCCGGATGCCATTGCCGAACTGCGTGAAGCGGTCGATTTCTGCCGTTACTACGCACTGCGGGCGAAGCAGGAGTTTGATGAACCCAGACAGCTGCCTGGGCCCACCGGCGAGCAAAACGAACTTCAGTTACGCGGTCGGGGCATATTTGCCTGTATCAGCCCCTGGAATTTTCCGTTGGCCATTTTTGTCGGTCAGATCGCGGCGGCGCTGGTGGCTGGTAACAGCGTGCTGGCGAAACCAGCCCGGCAGACACCATTAACCGGATACTACGCCGTCCGCCTCTTGCACGAGGCCGGTGTGCCAGCAGATGTGCTGCATTTTCTGCCGGGCAGCGGCGCGGAGATTGGCGAGCGGATTCTTACCGATCCGCGTTTAAGCGGGGTGGCCTTTACCGGCTCGACCGCTACCGCCTGGACGATTCAACGTACGCTTGCCGATCGTCAAGGCCCGATAGTGCCATTGATTGCCGAGACCGGGGGACAGAATGTCATGATTGCAGACAGCTCGGCATTGCCTGAACAGCTTGTTGTCGACGTTCTGCAATCGGCTTTTAACAGTGCCGGCCAGCGTTGTTCGGCGCTACGCGTTCTTTTTCTGCAGAATGAAATCGCCGGGCCGGTGATCAAATTACTGGCCGCTGCCATGGAAGAAATACAAATAGGTGATCCCCTGCTGCTCGCAACCGATGTCGGCCCACTGATCGACCGACAGGCGGCGCACAGCCTGCAGTCGCATGTCGCGCTCCTGCAGCGGAAAGCCAGGCTTTTGCAACGGGTGGATCCGCCGGACAGGCTGCAGGCCGGCAGCTTTTTCCCGCTACAGGTTTTTGAGCTGGAGTCGCTTAGCCTGCTGGAAAAAGAGGTGTTTGGACCGATTCTACATGTTGTCCGCTATAGCTCAGACAAGCTGGAGCGGGTAATCGATGCCGTGAACAGCACCGGATACGGGTTGACGCTCGGGGTGCACAGCCGTATCGAAGAAACCTGGCAACGCGTTCAGGCGCGGGCCAGGGTGGGTAATCTTTATATTAACCGCAATATGATCGGCGCAGTCGTGGGTGCCCAGCCTTTCGGCGGCGAGGGCTTGTCGGGAACTGGGCCGAAAGCGGGTGGTCCATATTATCTGCACCGTTTCGCAACGGAACGGACATGCAGCGTTAATACAGCAGCAGTGGGTGGCAATACCAGTCTGCTGTCACTGCCGGAGGACTAGATTGCGCTGCCACAGGCTGTCGTCTGTCGACGACAGCCTGTGGCAGGTGAGCTCGCCGGGCAGGGCAAACAGTCCAGGCTGAGGTCTGGCAAATGCCCATAGCTTGAGCCGGCTCACTTTATGCAAGGGTATAAACTTTTAAAGTACCTGTCAGGGATGACGATAAGGCACGATGGATCAGTCATCAATCAGGGGAGGATATGATATGGAACACCGATGCAGTGTTCGCAAGCCAATCGAGTGTCAGCTGCTGTTGTACAAACATGGTCTGCCGGTGCAGACAGGGATTTGCCGGAATCTGGGGTTTGACGGACTGTTTATCGAAACGGTCAGCTGCGAGTGGCGGAAAAACGAATACCTGGAAGTAGAGATCATTGGATATAAGGGCGAGCCGGCCATGAGGTTGCCGGCGGTGGTCATACATCATTCCGAGCGCGGTGCAGGGTTGATGTTCGATACCGTGACCAGTGAGCAGCACCGTATCCTGCGTGGCTGGCTGATCGGCGGGCCTGGCGGGTGGTCAACAGGTACCGATGCCGTAGAACAGAACTCGCGCGCCGTCGCCTGAAGCAAGGTGAATCGCCGCCAGGCAAGACAAGGTGAATTGCGCAGCAAGAGAGGGTGCCCTGG
>JBDNAP010000611.1:0-10445 GCA_039768325.1 Thiogranum sp. | reverse complement strand
GGTCAGCCATAGGTTTGGTGCCACGCGGGGCCTCTTGCCCCACATTCTGATCGCCCCGATGCTGGCCTCTGATATGATTATTCTTTAGTCAGGCGCTACTTTTAAGCGCATTCAACCATGAATTGTTAACCACAGTGTTGAAGATCATTTACATTGGCTCATCCGGCCCACTGTCATTCATCCCCCTGCAAAAGCTACTGGACTCCGGACAGTCCGTATGTGCCATCGGTTTGGAGGCAGACAGTATGTCGACTCGGGGGGATCAGGATATTCCCATCATGAGCGGAAATGAGGGATCCATTGCACTCCTTGCCCGATCGTACAATATTCCGGTCATCAGCCTGTCAGGCCATTGGTCGCAAAGTCTGGAAGAAATAGGTAAGTACTCGCCGGATATCATTATCGTGTCCTGTTTTGCCCGCCGGCTCCCGGATGCTGTACTGTCGATTCCGGGCATTGGCTGTTTCAACCTGCATCCCTCGCTGTTGCCGGCCTACCGCGGGCCAGTGCCCTTGTTCTGGCAATTCAGGGCTGGGGTGGAAGAATTCGGTATCACCCTGCATCGGATGTCGTCGCGACTCGATGCCGGGAATATCGTTGCGCAAACCACGGTGACCATGCCCGATGGCGTCCCTGGTCGGCGAGCAAGCACGCTGCTGGCAGAGGCAGGTGGTGAACTGCTTGTGCGGACATTGAGCGATTGCAGACGGTCCGACTGGACCGGTTCTCCCCAGGAAGAACGTTACGCGAGTTACCAGGGCTTCCCGGCTCCTTCCGATTATGCGGTCAGTGTCACCTGGTCGGCGAAGCGGCTGTATAATTTTGTCTGTGCTACCCGCGGCCGGGGAGTGCTCTATCCATGCCGGCTTGAGGGTCGCGTCTATTGGCTGCGTGAGGTGGAGTCCTGGCAGGAGACAGGTGATAGCGGGGTTGTGATCAGCGGCAATACGATTACCATCCCCTGCAGCCGCGGTTTCGTCAAAGCCCGCCTACAGGCGGATTGAACTGGAAACCCTGATCCGGGTGCGGGAAGAGAATTGCCGAATCCGTTATACTAAGCCGAACGTTGGATAGCCGATATGCTTTTACGGGGCCGTCGGCAGCAGGGATGCCGCCGTCGAGCTTACAGGGAGGTATTCACAAGGTGAATTGCACCGCAAGACAAGGTGAATCGCCTCAAGGCGAGACTAGGTGAATTGCGTAGCAAGAGAAGGTCCCCTGGGGGAGAATGTCCTCTGGCGGAGAAGGTGCCCTGGGACACTGCGTGTCCTGTCAAGGCATATCGGCTATCCAACGTACTCATTAATGGCAATTTAAACCGCGGGTGAATCATGTGAGTGTTGCGGAACAGTACCAACTGGTCGAGACACGCCTGCAGGAAAAGCTGGAAAACGGCACGGTACGCTGCAATCTGTGTCTGTGGCGCTGTAAAATCGGGCACGGCCAGCGTGGTTTCTGTCAGGCGCACGTGAATCGCAATGGCACACTCTACAACCTGTCCTACGGTATCCTTTCATCCGTCGATATCGATGCCATTGAGGATAAGCCGGTAAGGCACTACCGACCTGGAACGCAGCTTATGTCGGTTGGCAGCTATGGCTGCAGTTTCCGTTGTGGAGGTTGCCATAATCTTGACATCTCCTGGGGCGTGAAAGCGCTGGATGATCTGGCGAAGGGCGAATCCCGGGAAGCCTGGGTGACCCCGCAAGCACTGGTCGAGTCTGCACAGCGGGCGGGTGTGCAGGGTATTGCCTTTACCTATTCGGAGCCAGCGGTCTGGCTGGAATACGTGATCGATACCTCCAGACTGGCGCACGAGGCGGGCCTGTACACTGTTTATGTCTCCAACAGCTATGTTACCGACGAAGCGCTGGAGCTGATGGCGCCGCATATCGATGTGCTGTGTTCAGATATAAAAAGTATGCGCGATGATTTCTATCGGGACATCTGTCGTCCGGCGAGGGCCGAGCAGGTTCTGCACGCTATCAGGAAAGCACAGGAACTGGGCATCCACGTAGAGACCCGCAGCAATATTATTCCAGGAAAAAATGATGACCCGGAAGAGCTCTATGAGATTGCCTGCTGGGTGAGGGACAATCTGGGTAAGGACAGCCCCTGGCATATCACCCGTTTTTTCCCGGCCTACAAACTGAGTGACGTGCCGCCGACCCCGGAACAAACCCTCGTCAAGGCGCGCGAGGCGGCTGAGCGCGCAGGTCTGCAGCACGTATACGTGTATAATGACAAGGGCTGCGATTGTGCTGCGGAGAATCGACCGGTCCAGTTTTATCTCAAGGGCTACGATGAGGAACTGCATCAGGTCAAGAAGTGTGCTGCCAGCTGCTGCGGTGAGCAGGGTATTTTGCTGAAAAAATACGAAAATAATTCAATGGTATAACCGTCTGGTGTACGGGGTTTAAGTGATGACGAGAACAGTGCAATGTGTGGTTTTAAAGCGGGAAGCAGAAGGCATGGACAGGCCGCCGCATCCCGGTGAATTGGGCCGGCGAATATTCGACAACGTCTCCCAGGAGGGCTGGAAACAGTGGCTCGAACGTGTGACGACCATTATCAATGAGAATGGACTCAGTACGGCTGACCCGCAAAGCATGGAGTTGATCGAAAAACACATGCTGGGTTTCTTTTTCGGGGAAGGTGATTATGGTCAGTTGCCGGCCGGCTTTCGGCAGGGCGGCGGCGGTAAGAAATAGCGCTCGCTGAACGTACAGCTATACAGCTTTCCTCCTTCCGCACTCACGGCGCAAATTCGCTGCCAGCAAGCCGCTGTTACATTCGTTCTATTCTGAACACCGGTGCCACTACGAAGTTCAAATGGGCGTGGGCATCCCGGAGCGCACGAACAACGTCACTGGAAGTGTTACCGCGTGCGAATATATAGCCGGGATATTGATTGCCTTCAGGTAAAGGTATCAACTCGTTGCCATCGCGGATAATGATATCGACTTTTTCTATATTCGCCACTTTGCGGGCAGCGCTTATACCTTCCACACGCCGCAGGATGCCAGCCTGTTTAATCGGAATCATCATCACTCCACGTGCCTCTGCGGGGGGCTGGGTGCTGATCGGCTTTCCGGTAGCTAATGCAATTGTCAGTTCTTCCAGGTTGAAATCTGTTCCCTGATCCAGAGTGCGCGCACAGTCACCCCCAATCGTCCGCGCAGCAACTTCCAGCAACCATGCATCCTGTTTATTGATACGCAGTTCTGCGTGTACCGGACCGGTGCTTAATCCATAGGCGGCGCAGGCCTGTGCCACGCGGCGTTTGATTCTGAGCTGTGTCGCCTCATCCAGTTGTGACGGTGTGACATAGATGGTTTCTTCGAAGTAAGGACCTTGCATCGGATCGGGCTTGTCGAACAGCGCAAGCGTTGTAAGCTCGCCGTTGTGCAGATAACCTTCGTAAGCCACCTCGACACCATCGATGTAGTCCTCAACGAGCAGATGAGTTCTTTCAAATTCATCGTCGCTATCGGCAATGATATTTTTAATGCGTTCACAGGCGGCGATAAATTCCGCCGGCTTATCAGCCCGGATAACGCCACGGCTGGCCGAAAGATGCAGAGGTTTGATGACGCAGGGCCAGGGCAGTCCAGCCATCTGTCTTTGCAAAGACCGATCCAGACCAATCAGGCAATGAGCCGGTACCGGGCAACCGGCCAGCGCCAGCCGCGCGCGCGCCAGATCCTTGCGGCGGGATAAGCGGGCAGCTACAGGTGGATTGTGTGGCAGGCCGAGTCTTTGTGCAGCACTTGCGGCGAGCTCGACGGTGCTGTCATCGCTGCCGAGTATGCCGGTAAAAGGGATCTTTCGCGCTGCCCGGAGTATGTTTGCGAGGGCGCTTTCAAAGTCGTCAAGGTCGATGTGCAAGCCATCGTGAAGCTCGGAAATCAGCGAGTATTCGCCTCGCGAGGCAACCAGTACCTCCAGCCCCATGCGCCTGGCAGCGCTCAGGTAGGGTGCTATCCGGTAGCTGCCCGGCTGGGCAACGAGCAGTAAACGGGTGATGGGGCTGGATCAGGGCGGCGGGCGATCAGGCGCAGCCGCCACCGGCAGCTCCACAGGTGCCGCAGGTACCGGCACCGCCGGTGTTGGCAAATACGTTCTTGAAGACAAAACTCTTGTTGACACCCTGCGTCTTGAAATCAATCTCCACGCCTTCGAGAAAACCCAGTGCAACGGCATCAACATAGATATTCATGCCATTGGTTTCCAGCACGCAGTCGAACTCATTGGCCTGTTCCACAAAGGTCATGCCATAGGTCATCCCGCCGCAACCGCCACCGGATACGAAAATTCGTACACCATTGATGTCGTCTTCCTTCTACGTGATGGCGATAAGCTGCTCGATCGCTTCCGGTGACACCTTTATTTCGTCGGTTAAGCTGGTCTTGAATTGCACGTCGGACATAACGATTACCACTCCAGGAGCTCTGTATTAGAGGGTCTAGATTTTAACATCTTTTTGACCGCTGAGGTTAAAAAATGGCGCGCGGGCCTCGTGGACCGCAGTGTCCGTGGCTTTAAAACCACGGGTCTTCTGAATAAGCAGGTATGCTCCACCGGTATTAGACGGTATGCACTCGACAAAACCTTGGCGATCTGACGGATTATTGGTGCCATTTTCCGGTCGGGTCGTCAAAGTGTTGTCAAAAACGCCCTTAAATCATGAGTTGTGGGTCGGCATTGATTTTGCATTTCAGCATATCTCGAAGTACTGATTAGTTGAACCAGGGGGGGTATGTGATGTCTTTCGGTTTTATAGCTTTTATTGGTGTCCTGGTCGCAGCGCCGACGGCGCTGGCCATCTGGATTTCTGTTGAGCATGGTAGGCGGTCAAAGCGCGCTGCGGGATCAGGTCTTAAATCCTGAATACAGCGCATCCCGATAACGAAAGGGATGGCGGAGGTATCGGTTTCATCCTGATGCCAAACCGCGGGTTCGTCAGCGCCTAGTGTACTGTCTCGTATTAAATGTACATATCAGAGTCCCACAAATGGTTCACAGCACCAAAAGTAGGCGCTTTAGGCGAGGCGCAGCTCGCAGGCAATGGTGAGTACCCTTGTCAAGAGCTGCAACGCGGCGGTGGGCCGTTTGTGGGACTCCCTTCGGGCGAGGTGCTAAGCGACCATCCGCTGCGTTATGCCTCCTGGAAAGGGAGCGGCCATTCCCAGCGAGGCAAGCCTCGCCTAAAGTCCCTACTTTTGTTGCGCTAACCGCTTCCTGGCTCGCTGATTGGGTCAATATCGGTGGCGGGGTGCACTAGTTCATTGATCAAGGCGCGTGCGGCATTCGATAGCGTCTTTTCCCGGTGATAAACAATACCGAGCGAACGCTGTAGCGAGAGTTCTTCGACCGACAGCATGCAGATGTGCCTGTCCAGCATGGTGTTGGGCAGCAGACTCCAGCCAATACCTACCGAGACCAGCATCTTGATAGTCTCCAGGTAATTCGTCGATAACGCGATTTCCAGTTCCAGTCCCAGGTGACTGAATGCCTGCTCTGCAATCTGCCGGGTATAAGTGTTGGTCGATGGTAGTACCGCGACATGTTGTGCCAGTTCGTTCAGCGTGACATCAGTTTTTCCGCTCAGTGGATGGTTGTGTGACACCACAATGCTCAGCGGGTCCAGCCAGATTACCTCAGTGTACAGGTTGTTCGGGGGCGCGGGTGGCAGGGTCACTATCCCCAGTTCCAGCTCTCCGTGTTCCACCGCCACACAGGCGGCTTCAGAATCCATGAAGCGGATATCCAGGCGGACTTGGGGGTAGGCTTGCGTATAGCGTTTCAACGTGGGTGGCAGACGGTGCAGACCAATATGATGACTGGTGGCAAAGCACAGCGTGCCTCGAACCTCACCGCTGAGGCTGGAAATGGCGCGTATGCTGTCTTCCAGCTCCATCAGCATGTTCTGTGCACGCGGCAGCAGAGCATATCCGGCTTCCGTCAGTGTTACAGTCCGGCCGATACGATCGAACAACCTGGTATCCAGTTCGCTTTCAAGCGCGGCAATCCGTTTGCTGACCGCAGGTTGGGTGAGGAACAGGTGCTCGGCGGCAATCGAAAATGAACCGGTCTCTGCGACAGCAACGAAGGCCTTCAGTGCGGTAAACTCCATTATTCCATATAGTAATATAAATTATGAAAAATATGAATTGGAGTTATTAATAAGACTGTCCTAGGATACAGTGGCATCGGGAGGTAGAGATGAGCGCTAAGACACTTTACGACAAATTATGGGATGCGCATCTGGTGCGCGAGGATGAGAACGGCACGGCCCTTATCTATATCGATCGTCATCTCGTCCATGAAGTGACTTCACCCCAGGCCTTTGAGGGATTGCGGCTGAGCGGGCGCAATCCCTGGCGTACCGACTCCATTCTGGCGGTGCCGGACCATAATGTTCCCACCACCGACCGGGCAGGTGGTGTGGCCGGCATAAAAGATCCGGTCGCACGCCTGCAGGTGGAAACGCTCAACCGGAACTGTTCCGATTTCCATATTACCGAGTTTGATATGAGCGATACGCGTCAGGGTATTGTGCATGTGATAGGTCCTGAGCAGGGTGCGACCCTGCCGGGTATGACCGTAGTATGCGGTGATTCGCACACCTCGACGCATGGTGCCTTCGGCGCGTTGGCATTCGGCATCGGTACGTCTGAGGTGGAGCATGTACTGGCTACCCAGTGTCTGATCCAGAAGAAGTCGAAGAACATGCAAGTGCGAGTTGAAGGCAAGCTGGGCCCGGGTGTGACCGCCAAGGATGTGGTGCTGGCGGTTATCGGCGAAATCGGCACAGCGGGTGGTACCGGTTATGCCATTGAATTTGCCGGCAGCGCCATCGAGTCCTTGTCGGTAGAGGCCCGCATGACAGTCTGTAATATGGCCATCGAAGCGGGTGCGCGCGCCGGTATGGTGGCGGTTGACAGCAAAACCATCGATTACGTCGAGGGGCGACCTCAAGCGCCGCGCGGTGAGCAATGGCAAACTGCGGTGGCGGGCTGGCGTACACTTGTCAGTGACGAGGATGCAGAATTTGACCGGCTGGTTACTTTGCGGGCCGAAGACATCGAGCCCCAGGTCAGCTGGGGTACGTCGCCGGAGATGGTTGTCGGTATATCTGCTGTGGTGCCTGATCCCGAACAGGAATCTGATTCGGTCAAGCAAAGCGGTATGCGTAAAGCGCTGGAGTATATGCAGCTGACCGCCGGGACAGCTATTTCAGACATCACTCTGGATCGCATTTTCATCGGTTCCTGTACGAATTCGCGGATAGAGGATTTGCGTGCAGCCGCCGCGGTTGCCAGGGGACGCAAGGTCGCAGCAACTATCAAACAGGCTATCGTTGTGCCAGGTTCCGGTCTGGTGAAGCGGCAGGCCGAACAGGAGGGACTGGACAGGATATTTGTCGAGGCGGGTTTCGAATGGCGTGAACCGGGCTGTTCCATGTGTCTGGCCATGAATGCAGATCGTCTTGAACCGGGCGAACGCTGCGCTTCGACTTCAAACCGCAATTTTGAAGGGCGTCAGGGCGCGGGTAGCCGCACGCACCTGGTGAGTCCGGCAATGGCAGCGGCAGCGGCAGTGGCCGGTCATTTTATCGATATCAGAGAACTGGGGATGTAGGTGCGCGAATTTTCCTCGCGAGTTTCCGCGGTCAGGCGACCGTTCCTGCCGCGATCATTGAAGTGGGTTTAAGTATGCGAAAATTTGAAACATTCGAGGGATTGGTGGCTCCTCTGGATCGACCCAATGTCGACACTGACGCCATCATTCCCAAGCAATATCTGAAATCGATCAAGCGCAGCGGCTTTGGCCCCAACCTGTTCGATGACTGGCGTTACCTGGAACCGGGTGAAGCCGGCCAGGATCATAGTAAACGCAAGCTCAATCCGGATTTCGTTTTGAACCAGGCGCATTACCGGGATGCGCAGATTCTGCTGGGACGGGAGAATTTCGGCTGCGGATCCTCGCGCGAACACGCCGTCTGGGCACTGGAGGACGCAGGTTTTCGGGTGATTATCGCGTCGAGTTTTGCGGATATCTTTTTTAACAACTGTTTCAAGAACGGCGTGCTGCCAATAGTGCTCGATGCAGAAACCCTCGATGGTCTGTTCAGGGACGTCGACGCCGTGCCGGCATACCATCTGCTGGTGAATCTCGAACAGCAGACCATCAGTAAACCCGATGGCGAAACTATGGCCTTTGAAGTGGACGCGTTTCGCAAGTATTGCCTGTTAAACGGCCTGGATGATATCGGCTTGACGCTGCAGCATGCTGATGAAATCAGAGCCTATGAAGAACGGCGCAGGCAGGAAGCGCCGTGGTTGTTTGGATGACACGGTCGCGCGGTCCTGTGCCTGACTATTAGTACTGCAGTGTTGCTGCTTCGGTACGATTGTGTTTATGCATATTGTGGCCGGCGGGCCGCTCCAACGGTAACGATAATGTAGACTGGAGACTATGGCTAAGAAAATTCTTATTTTACCCGGTGACGGCATTGGCCCCGAGATTATTGCCGAAGCGGTAAAACTGCTGAACAAGCTGGTTGCCGATGGCCTGGATATCGAGTTGGAAGAGGGTCTGGTTGGTGGTGCTGCCTACGATGCCGAAGGGCATCCGTTGCCGGAAAATACCCTGCTTCAGGCGCGTGCTGCGGACGCCATTCTGCTCGGTGCTGTGGGTGGCCCCCAGTACGAGTCTCTGGAGCGTTCGCTGCGCCCGGAGCAGGGATTGCTGGGATTGCGCGCCGCGTTGCAACTGTTCTCCAACCTGCGTCCCGCCATTCTGTATCCGCAGCTGGCCGAGGCGTCCACCCTGAAGCCGAACGTGGTATCCGGACTGAATATTATGATTGTGCGTGAACTGACGGGTGGTATTTATTTTGGCCAGCCTCGCGGCATGCGTACGCTCGGTGACGGAGAGCGGGAAGGTTTCAACACACTGGTCTACCGCGAATCGGAAATCGAACGTATCGGCCGTTCGGCGTTTGAAATAGCCCGCAAGCGAGGCCGGAGAGTCTGTTCGGTGGATAAGGCCAATGTGCTTGAGGTCAGCGAATTGTGGCGACAGGTCATGCAGCGGCTTGGCGAAGATTATCCGGACGTGGCGCTGAGCCATATGTATGTTGATAATGCCGCCATGCAGCTGGTGCGTGAGCCCAAACAGTTTGACGTCATGGTAACGACGAATATGTTCGGCGATATTCTCTCGGATGCTGCCGCCATGCTGACCGGTTCCATTGGCATGTTGCCCTCCGCATCGCTGGATGCCAGTGGCAAGGGAATGTATGAACCGATTCACGGCTCGGCACCGGACATCGCCGGGCAGGGTATGGCAAACCCCCTGGCAACTGTCCTATCGGTCGCCATGATGTTGCGTTACAGCCTCGGTGAGGCAGCACTCGCGGATCGTATCGAGCTTGCCGTAGGTGCGGTACTGGATCAGGGTTTGCGTACTGCGGATATTGCCGCAGACGGACAGGCTATTGTGGCTACCGCTGACATGGGCGATGCTGTTGTTGCGGCCCTGGGGTGAGTTTTCTCGACCACATGCCCCAGGGCACCCTCTCCCCCAGGGGACCTTCTCTTGCTACGCAATTCACCTTGAAGGACGCGAAGGTCAAAAACGAAAAGCCATGAACGCGGAAGTCAGCCGGCACAAATTTTCGAGACACACTGTAAGTACGTCCCTGTACACTAGAGCACCAGAAGCAGGCCCCTTGGAGGGGATGCAGGAGCAATTGCCGAAAGACGCTGCCGACAGCCCCGAAAGTTTGTGCCGGCTGACTTCCGCGCTCCCTGGTAAATCTTTTGTGTCCTTTGTGGTTAAAAGGGTTTTACTGAATTGAGGAGTTGTCATGAGTCGTACATTCGATGTTGCCGTTGTTGGCGCTACCGGTGCTGTCGGTGAAGTCATGCTGGAAATTCTTGCCGAGCGGAATTTTCCCGTTGGCGAGGTCTATCCGCTGGCCAGCGAACGTTCGGCCGGAAAAAGAGTTCGATTCGGGAATAAACAGCTGACGGTACAGAATCTGGCGGAATTCGATTTTGGCAAGACGCAGATCGGTCTGTTCTCGGCAGGTGCCTCCATTTCAAAGGTTTATGCACCCAAAGCGGCGCAGGCGGGCTGCGTGGTGGTGGATAACACCTCCTGTTTCCGCTACGACGATGAAATTCCACTGGTGGTGCCGGAAGTGAATCCGGAAAAGATAGCCAACTACAAGGACTACGGCATTATCGCCAACCCGAACTGTTCGACCATACAGATGCTGGTGGCGCTGAAGCCGATTTACGATGCGGTGGGTATTAAGCGCATTAATGTTTGTACCTATCAGGCGGTTTCCGGTACCGGCAAGGAGGCCATAGAAGAGTTGGCTAAACAAACGGCTAACCTGCTGAATACGAAGCCAGTTGAGTGTGATGTCT
>JBDNAP010000610.1:0-5830 GCA_039768325.1 Thiogranum sp. | reverse complement strand
CGTTGGTTACTGAACGCATGGGATTTTCATGGCTGGGGATCTGTGGCCAGATATACCCTTCCATGCGCGAGGCAACCCCGCCGTGGATCCTGCTGACACCATTGTGGAAACGTGAGCCGCGCAGTGCCAGCACCGTCTGGTTGAATCCGTGCTGGTTTGAGGGGCTGGTGCCCAGGGCCAGGAAATCCTGCATCGTAACACCCAGCTGTTCTGCGTAGTTATTGAAGTAACTGGCAACCAGACTGTGATCGAAAATATCGTGTCCTGCCGGAACCGGAGTATGTGTGGTAAACACCGTGGCCCCTGCAACTTGCTCGAGGGCGCTGGCAAAGTCCAGTCCGCTTGTCACCAGTTCGCGGCAACGTTCTAGAACCTGGAACGCGGCGTGACCTTCGTTGATGTGCCATGCCGTGGGTTCCAGCCCGAGCCGGTGCAGCGCGCGCACTCCGCCGATACCTAAAACAATTTCCTGCTGGATGCGCGTGTTGATATCACCGCCATACAACTGGTAGGTAATGGCTCGATCGGTTTCATCATTATCCGGAAGATCACTGTCGAGCAGGTACAGACAAATATGGCCGGCTCGGGCTTTCCAGATTTTCAGATGGACAGGGCGTCCTGGAAAATCAACCTGCACGCGCAATGCCTCACCGGCTTCGTCACACATCAGTTGCAGTGGTAGCTTATCGAAATCCGTGGTGGTGTAGTGGGCGACCTGGTTGCCGTGTTCGTCGATGGTCTGTGTGAAATAGCCCTGGCGGTAGAGCATGCCGACCGCGATAAACGGAATGCCCAGGTCGCTGGCCGCCTTGCAGTGGTCGCCCGCCAGGATGCCGAGGCCGCCGGAGTAGATCGGCAGACTTTCGTGCAGGCCAAACTCCAGACAGAAATAGGCGACCAGATCCTTTTCGGCGTCGAGGTATGGGGCGATACTCTTGCGTTGCCCCTCCTGCAAGTAGGAGTCGTAGGCTGACAGCCCCCGCTTGTAGGCGTCGATATAGAGACGGTCTTCGGCGGCTTCGTCCAGACGCTGCTGGGATACGCGGCGCAGGAACAGTTTGGGATTGTGGCCGCAGCTCTGCCACAGCGGTGGATCGAGACGAAAAAACAGCGAACGTACCGTACGGTCCCAGCTGTACAGCAGGTCGTTGGACAGTTCAACCAGGCGTTTCAGGTTTTCCGGAATTCGGGGTTGTACTTCCAGGGTAAATCGGGTTCCGGACATGCTGTCTCCCATCAGTGCGTGTTCGTCAGGCATCCACAGCTGCGTCCGGCTTCCATCAGCCGCTGCCACGGAGGTCGTGCATTGTTACTATCGAGTAAGGTTCGGATTATAGGTCAATCATTTAGCTTGTCGACCGGTGCCGCTGTCGTGTCGTGCCGAATTATCTTTTTTCGATCCTGCCGAACCAGAGGCCGGCGTGGCCGTCCGCCACATGCGTAACTATGGCGCGCTCGCGCACTGGCCAGCCCGGAAGCGTGGCGTCGTCCAAAAATACAACATTGATCATTTCATTGCGTTTCAGCTGAATATCGGTCCGGATATGAGCACCCTCGTTGCTGATATCCAGCGCGGTCGCCTGACCGATACTGACTCCCGCGCGAAAAAGTTCAACGCTCAATTCGCACGCAACACGCCGATCGTGTCGGTGTTCCACAGACAATCCTCCTTGTTCACAATGTATCTCGTGGCTATAAACCAGTATTTATAATGGCATGGCCAAAATCAACCGACAAACCCGGCAGGCCGGGTATTCACTAAGGCCTATTCCGTATCTTGGCTGTCATCGGGCCCGGAGCTGCGTTTCGGCACGTACAGTTTTCTCAAGCGCCTGCGCGACAGCGTTGCCGAAATGCTCTGCCAACCCATCGATACAAGCAGTCCCCCCAACAGGGACAGCAGTATATAGTGGCTGCGCCAGATAAAGATGAATGCCGGATGCAGGTGTCCCTGCTTGAGAATATTAAAGGCGATTTGAAAGTTACCAATTAAATCGTCCTGTTGGCGTGGTAAGGCATCCTCCAGGGCCGGGGGTTTATCCAGCCAGAAATAGAGTGTCCAACCCAGCAGAAATACAAAAATGGCGCTGCGAAACATCCGCAATCCGTTAATGGCATATCAGGTTCAAAGGATATTGGTTCTCGGCAACCGCCTGGTTGCGGACCGGGAATGATGGTGCCGAGGGTGATAAACGAAGCCACACTCTGTTGCCGGAACCGGATTTTGAATGGCCGGGAGACACAGACGAAACACCTACAGGCACAACTATACAGCAATATATTCAGCCTGTTAAATGGGGGTGAGTCGACCCATGTTAGCCGGGGATCCGACAGCTTCAGTCAGGCGGCCATCACCAACTCCTTGAGTTGATGATACTGCGCCGGTTCCCGCAGCAAAGCCGATATGCCGACCGGTCAACCCCGGATCGTTGTCTGACTCATCGGGCCACCGACGCAGGCTTGAGGGCAAACATTTCGGAATTCGTTAAACAGTCGCCTTTGGTGTGAATGTCAGTCCCTTGCTCTTCAGGTAATCATAAAATGCCGCATAGGTGCTTTCGTTGAGTATGTACCAATGCGGTGCCGCGCAGGAACGCTGAAAAGCGTTAAACCAGTCTCTGAAGGTCAGCAGCGGAACACCCGCCTCGCGTGCGGCCTGCTTCATTGACGGTGGTCTGAAGGTGCGCGTTTCGCGCTCTTGTTGTGCGAGCGGCGTGTCCAGCTCGTCTTCAATGTGTTTCATGGATTCACCCTTTAAATGTTTCACATTTTACTTCGGCCGGTGGACACCCAACCTTCAATGTTTTTCTCCTCGTTCAGCTCCGCGCATACCCGGCAACGGAAACGACTGCATTCGAGCTTGCGGGGGATCGGCCAGGGATAGACATCACGTGGGCAAAGGTCTTATACAAGGCTTTGATTTTAGGCCGCTTGTCAGTGGTGCTGGTAAGCGCCTGCACCTGACGCGCTGCGCTTGCCGGGCGTACGGCGATGTTCGCCATCGCTTTCACTGCGTCTCGCCCAGCTGCGGGTACCGGTATTATGGGTGAATGTGCTGGTGACGGGCTGCAAGCCCGTCTGACGGATGAAGGCGTTGCAGGCGGTGCCGGATTATTTCTGATCTTCGATAAACGGCGCCAAGGCGAACATCTCTACCGGCCACACAACAGATGAATCCGCTAACGAACTGTCAGCAAATTACTACCTTTTTGTTTGCGTCGCCTGTAAAGGGTTTTCTGGTTCGCCGTAACTTATTGATTTAGTTGGTGCCGAGGGTGGGAATCGAACCCACACTCTGTTGCCAGAACCGGATTTTGAATCCGGCGCGTCTACCAGTTCCGCCACCCCGGCACGAGTACTCGCCTGAGTACCAAGCGCGCCAGTATAAGGATTCCTGCAGTCGTCGCAAGAAACGGAGTCCCTGAAAGGGATGTCGGGATTCAGACAGCCGTTCGCCGGCAACAAAACGGCGGCTGTCCGGCGCTGTGGTACCATGCCGCGCCATGCGAGTCAGTGATTTCGACTATCCGCTGCCGGAAGGCCTGATTGCGGACCGGCCGGCGAACCCGCGCAGCCGCAGCCGCTTGCTGGAACTGGGTGTTGACGGCGGTATTCGTGATCGCCGTATGACTGAGTTCCCGGCACTGATCGGTGAGGACGACCTGCTGGTGTTCAACAATACCAGGGTAATTCCGGCACGCCTGTATGGGCATAAGTCCACGGGTGGTAAGGTCGAAGTGCTGGTGGAGCGGTTACTCGATGCACACCGGGTGCTGGCCCATGTGCGTGCCAGTAAATCACCGGGAGCGGGTAGTCATCTGAGACTGGGTGAGGCTGGATTGGCCGTCGATGTGCTGGGTCGGCACGGGGATTTGTTTGAATTATTGTTCAAGGAGACGACTCCAGTGCTGGAATTGCTGGAAGTACATGGACATGTTCCATTGCAACCCTATAGTGAACGGCCCGACAATCGGGCCGACCGCGATGATTACCAGACTCTCTATGCACAGCATCCAGGTGCGGTCGCGGCGCCGACCGCCGGGCTGCATTTCGATGAGGCCCTGCTGGAGGCCTTGCAGGCACGGGGTATAGAAAGCGCCTACGTGACCTTGCACGTGGGTGCCGGCACTTTCCAACCGGTGCGCACAGCGCGACTGGAGGACCATGTCATGCACGCCGAGTATGTGCAGGTGGATAGAGCCGTCTGTGATGCGGTGGCGGCAACGCGCGCGCGGGGTGGTCGTGTCGTCGCTGTAGGCACCACCGTGGTGCGCAGCCTTGAATCAGCGGCTCAAGGCGGTGATCTGCAACCCTATTGTCAGGATACACGGCTGTTTATCACGCCGGGCTACCGGTTCAGGGTGGTCGATGTCCTGCTTACGAATTTCCATTTGCCACAGTCGACGCTGCTGATGCTGGTATGCGCATTGGCTGGTTATCAGCCGGTGATGGCGGCCTACCGGCATGCCATCGAACAGCGCTACCGGTTTTTCAGTTATGGCGATGCGATGCTGGTTCAGCGGACGGCGACGGAAAACAGGTCTGAATGAATGCAGTTTGAATTGCTGAATAAAGCCGGGTGTGCCCGGCGCGGACGTCTCACCTTCAGTCGCGGTGTGGTGGAGACACCGGCCTTCATGCCGGTAGGGACCTACGCGACTGTAAAAAGCATGCGCCCGGAACAGGTCGCAGAAACGGGTGCGCAGATTCTGCTGGCGAATACCTTTCATCTTATGTTGCGGCCGGGAACCGACATCATCCGTGCCCATGGTGACTTGCACGATTTTATGAACTGGCCGGGACCGATTCTGACCGATTCGGGCGGGTTCCAGGTATTCAGCCTGGGAGAGTTACGTAAAATCACCGAACAGGGTGTTCACTTTCGCTCCCCGGTCAATGGCGACCGGGTTTTCCTCGGACCGGAACAATCCATGGTCGTGCAGCGGGCACTGGGCTCGGACATCGTGATGATCTTCGATGAATGTACCCCCTATCCGGCTGACTGGAATAGGGTGCAGGCGTCCATGCAACTGTCGTTGCGCTGGGCAGCACGCAGCCGGCAGGCCCATGGTGATTCCCGGGCAGCCCTGTTCGGCATCGTACAGGGCGGTATGTATGCGGATCTGCGCCTGGCCTCGCTGCAAGGGCTGATGGAGCTCGAATTCGACGGCTATGCTATCGGTGGGCTCTCCGTGGGTGAGCCGCAGGAGGAGAGAATCAGGGTGCTGGATACCTTGAACCCGGCCATGCCGGCAGACAAACCGCGCTATTTGATGGGGGTCGGAACCCCTGAAGATATTGTGGAGTCGGTGCGACGTGGTGTCGACATGTTTGATTGCGTGATGCCCACGCGTAATGCCCGCAATGCCCATTTATTTACCTCCACGGGCACGATTCGGTTGCGCAATGCCCGTTTCAGGGATGACACAGCGCCTCTGGACGCGCAATGTGACTGTTATACCTGCCAGAATTACAGCCGGGCCTACCTGGCCCACTTGGACAAGTGCAATGAAATTCTCGCTGCCCACCTCAATACGGTTCACAACCTGCGCTATTATCAGCAGCTTATGGCAGGCTTGCGGAAGGCTATCGAGGATGAGCGGATGGAGAGGTTTGTGGCGGATTTTTATGCAAAAAGGCAACAATCCGTGCCGGTTGTGCCATAATACCGCGCTTTGAATTCGACAGGCCGCGGGTAATTCAACGTAAGGCCGGGACTTTAATGGTTGGAGCGCTGCCTGGCCGCGATACGGTCGCCTTGATTATCGCACCCAGTGGTCACTCCAACCGGATGACTGTCAACTTTTTGGGTATTTATTATGAGCTTCTT
>JBDNAP010000609.1:0-6037 GCA_039768325.1 Thiogranum sp. | reverse complement strand
TTATCCATATATAGTTACATTAGAGGTGTCACCTGACGCGGAAAAATGGTTCAATACCCGGTCCCGGCTAAAGGCTGGCAGCCGTACTTTTTTTGTTTTCACTTCGCGGCAACAAAAATTTCCTGCACCCTGCCCGACGACACTCCGGCAGGGTGCAAAAGCTTTCAGTTCTAGTTTTTAGGAGATTCGCATGTCCAGGAAACACCCAGTGATTGCAGTGACCGGTTCTTCCGGTGCCGGCACCACCACGGTAAAATCGGCTTTTGAACACATTTTCCTCCGCGAAGGACTCAACCCGGCGGTCATCGAAGGCGACAGCTTTCATCGCTACGACCGCGTTGCCATGAAGGAAGCCATGGCTAAAGCGGAACAGGGCGGTGATCCAAATTTCAGCCACTTTGGTCCAGAAGCCAATCTATTCGACAAAATCGCGGAAACTTTCCAGACCTACGGCGAACGCGGCAGCTGCGAACGCCGCTATTACCTGCATAGTGATGAAGAAGCCGAGCCTTTTGGTCAGAAACCCGGCGAATTCACCCCCTGGGAAACCGTTGCCCCCGGCACCGATTTACTGTTCTACGAAGGCCTGCACGGCGGTGCCGTCGACGATAACGTCAATATCGCGCAGTTTGTCGATCTGCTGATCGGTGTCGTACCCATCGTCAACCTGGAGTGGATCCAGAAAATTCACCGCGACTGTGCCCAGCGCGGTTACTCCGCTGAAGCGGTTACCGACACCATCCTGCGCCGTATGCACGACTACGTGCACTACATTACGCCGCAGTTCTCACGTACCGATATCAATTTCCAGCGCGTACCAACCGTCGATACTTCCAACCCCTTTATCGCCCGCGATATTCCGACACCGGACGAAAGTTTCGTCGTGATACGTTTCCGCGATCCGGACAAGCTGAATATCGACTTCCCAAACCTGTTGAGCATGCTGAATAACTCGTTCATGTCACGGCGCAACTCTTTCGTTGTGCCCGGCGGCAAAATGGGTTTTGCCATGGAAATCATCCTGGCGCCGATTATTGAAAAAATGATGGACGATAGAAAAACCGCCTGATCCCTTCAGCACCCGGTAAACCATGAACGGGGCGGACAGCGGTTGTCTGACGCCCCGTTTTTTCATCGCTGACCTCCCTCCGCTTACCGCTGAAGCGTCCAAACTTTGACGCCGACAGATGTGTTTTACCGCCTTGAACCTCTGGCAAGCTCATCTATACTTTTCCGTTGTTGACGATTATTGGTGGCAGCCGGAGTGGCTGCAATGAAACACTATCATGCACTATCTCATGCAAAACATTGAACGCTACCTGTTGTCCTGCCGTGAACTGGCGGCCTTCCTTACGCAGAGTGGCTGGATCGACAAGAATTCGCTGCGCTACGAAATCATCGAACAGAATGATCGCCACGTGATAGCCTTTGTGCAGTTCGAGGAAATCCTAATAGAAGGCTCCAGTCGTGTCCCCAGACGCATACCCTGCCAGGGCCGCCTGTGGCTGACACTGGACCACTACGGACAGGTCAGTCACGCCAAACTGTTTTGAACCTGCGGCAAGTATACCGGTCAATTCATTAAGGCACTGGACCAAGTGCAGCATGCCTACATGTAAACAAACCCACTTTCGAGCAAACGTTCCACCTCGTCGGGTCCATACGGCACCTGGCGTAAGAATGAGGGTACCTCATCAGTCGCAATATCAAGATTCCGCATCTGCGCCTGACAGATACTGATATCTACCGCACCCAGGGCAGCCAGTTTCGCGGCACGGTCGACAATGGTTTTATATTTCTCATAGTTTTTTATAGCGAAGAACTCCACTTCCGGACCATGCAGTACGAGGCTGACCAGGGCCGTCTCATCGCCCGTTCGCGGACGGTCAAGCAGTTGTTCAACGCGGGTGAACAGAATCTCCAGCTCTTCCTGCGTGTGCACACTGATGTCGACAACACGATTTGGCTGCTCCTCTGCAGGCTGCGGCACAATGGGTTCCAGCTCCAGCTGCAAGGAGTCGCCCTGTTGCGATGACTGCCGTTGCTCCTTTATCAGGATATCGACAGCGAGCCAGAAAACCGCCGTGACAAAAACCAGTATCAAAAGTTTACGCAGCATGAAACCAGCCCATAACAGTCAGTGCCTTGATCAGCAAACCAGTACACAAGCATGTTGTCTCAGCCGGCAGCATAGCGCAAGAAGATCCGCTACAATGGCAGCATCTGAACCAATTCCACACAAAAAAAGCCATGACCCGCTATCCAACACATTTAGAGGATTCAGCCCGCAGGCAGGTGGCGGGCTGGTTGATGCTGTGCTGTGCCATGATCTTCGCTATGGTGATCCTGGGTGGGGCCACACGCCTCACCGGCTCGGGATTATCAATGGTCGAATGGGACCCTATATTCGGTGTAATTCCACCGCTCAACCAGGAGGAGTGGGAGGAAGTTTTTTCCAAATACCGGGAATCACCAGAATATCAGAAAGTAAATATTGGTATGGAACTGGACGGCTTCAAATCAATCTACTGGTTTGAGTTCACCCACCGCCTGCTGGGACGCTCGATAGGTGCGGTATTTCTGCTTCCTTTCCTGTACTTTCTCGCGCGCCGCATGTTGACTCTGCGACTCATCCCGCGGCTGGCGTTTGCCTTTGTACTCGGTGGCTTGCAGGGATTGCTGGGGTGGTACATGGTCAAAAGCGGGCTGATCGATCAGCCTCACGTCAGCCAATACCGCCTCACGGCTCATCTGAGCCTGGCGCTGATAATATACTGTTATCTGCTGTGGTTGCTGCTCGATCTGCTGTTTCCGGCACAAAAGTCAGACGCCATCCTGAGTGGCAGCAGAAAGGCCGCGCTGTTTTTACTCGCCCTGGTGGCAATAACGATTGTTTCAGGTGGTTTTGTTGCGGGCCTCAAAGCCGGTTTCGCCTATAACACATTCCCCAAAATGGGTGACCAGTGGCTGCCACCCGCCGGCTGGATACTGCAACCGGGGTGGCGAAATCTGTTTGAGAACATTGCCACGGTTCAGTTCGATCACCGCGTACTGGCCACGCTGACCCTGATTTCCGTGCTCGGATTCTGGGTCTATGCGGTGAAAAAGCCGTTACCAGCCACGACACGCACGGCGATCCATGTGCTGCTACTGACCGCCATCGCTCAGGTGGCCCTGGGAATCTCGACGCTACTGCTACACGTACCCGTCGCACTGGGTGTCACGCATCAGGCGGGAGCCTTAACCCTGCTGACCGTTATCCTGTTTGTCCGTCACCAGCTGCGTCCGCAATTATCCGCGCCACAGACGGTACACTAGAGGCTTGCGAAGTAAGCCGCCAGGTTTGCCATGTCGGCATCGCTCAACGGTTTGGCCATCGGCGTCATCATAGGATCTGAGCGGGTACCATCGCGGAAGGCCTTCAACTGTTTCAACAGGTAGGCCGCTTTCTGCCCGGCCAGGTTCGGCCACAGCGGGTTGGCACTGATGCCGTCGGTACCGTGACAACCGCTACAGCTGGCTGCCCTGGATTTACCGGCGGCCACGTCTCCAGCCAGGCTGGCATTGGCAATGACCAGCAACAGGCTGGCGATGGCAGCGTTGAAAATTTTTCTCATGTAAGTCTCCTCGAAATGCTGACGACAAAAATCTGGCACTCATTCGGGCAGGCCCGTCCGTTCACCCCTACACCAGCTGGTCTCTAACCCTCTCGAGCTTGGCCCGAACTTCGCCCGCCAGCTGTTCGATACCACTCTTCTCGACCAGGCTGAGAACGGCATTGGGATCCATAAACGCGACACTTATCGAGCCGTTGTCTTCCTCTCGGACTACGACATTACAGGGCAGCAGCAGGCCGATATCCGGTTCGGCATTGATTGCCTGATTGGCCAGCTTCGGATTACAGGCACCCAGAATCTTGTAGGGTTTGCGGTCCACATCAATTTTCTTCTTCAGGGTTGCCTTCACATCAATCTCGGTAAGCACGCCGAAACCTTCTGTTTTCAAGGCTTCTGTTACCTTGTCCACCGCTTCGTCGAATCCATAGGGCACCTGAACACTAAATCCGTACATTGGAGTCACTCCCATTTCAGTCAAACCCCGTATTGTACCGGATTTAGCCTGCCGGGCATGTTTCACGTACGATGAGTCCATGGGCAAGATCGAGGCACGCTACTGGCAGGATCCGCTGTTTTTCGCTGCCATGGCCGCGGCCCTGCTTTACTGGCTGGCGCTTTACCTTATCACACAGCCTGCTGTGGATGCGGGCTGGCCGTTACGGGATCCGCTGCGCTTCTTGTACCCGGCCCTGTTGTACCCGATTGTCGAAGAATGGATTTTCCGCGGTTTTGTTCAGGATCTCGCCCACCAGCGGCTGCCGGCGTGGAGACTGGGCCCGTTGAGTCATGCCAATATACTGACAAGCCTGCTGTTTACCGCCCTGCACTTCATCAATCACCCGCCGCTGGCAGCGGCCATGGTATTGATTCCCTCCCTGGTATTCGGATTTTTCAAGGACCGCACCGGTCAGCTGGCCGCACCGGTCCTGCTGCACATTTTTTATAACAGCGGCTATTTCTGGCTATTCACTCACTAAAAAAAGGGCCCGAAGGCCCCGTTGATCAACCTCAGCCCAGCCGGGGTTTAAAGTTCGCCGAGTGGCCGTGTGAAGGTATAGGCGGCAGGCTCTTTGACGAGCTTGTCAAAGGCTTGCCCAAAGTTTCCGCCCAGGGCACTGAACGGCGACGAGATGATGAAGGTAAAAGTGGTTAATATCGTACCGATCAGCATGGTTGGCCGCATCAGTATCTCAGCCATCATCTCACCGCCCGTCGGCTCGTTATTCGCTCCCATATAGTCATAAGACGCTGCGTTGGCAGCCGTCGACAGGCCCAGTGAACTCATGGTTAACATGACAGCCATCAGGTAACTTGCCAGTCTTTTTGAGATAATCCGCATGATCTGTGTCTCCTGTTCACACGCCCCAATGGGGTTGAATTAATTGTAGGTTATACAGGTAACCCTATAACGGTCCTGTCACAGCGGACCCAGCGAATCCCGTATCTTTGCTGCTTATCGGCAATCCGGCAGGAAAATTAATGACTTCAGCCGCAAATTCACTTTACCGGCATCAGGGAACGGGGCGGTAAACCCGCACGATCCCTAAAAACCTTTATTGACAGTGGATTTGAAAACCCTGTCAGGTGGGTCCTGCAGCGACAATCAGAGGCACCGAAACGGGCCACCGGCAGACGCGCACCCGGCAATCCCTGCAACACGCCGGCCCAGTGATGCTCGAGGCGCTGGCTGCCGTAACTGACCCAGGCACCCTGAACCAGGCTGACACGGCCCAGATAATCAATATGCCAGCGCCTCTTCTTGTCGCGCCTGAAGTGACGCCCGAGTCGCGCCCTGATACCGCCCGGCCCGAAGGCGCTCCCGACATAGGCATAGTGCCCCGGTTCGAAGCTGACAACACCGAGACTGCCGACGCGAATTCGCCTGGCCCGGTCGAGGTATAACCACACAATGTAGGTACCGGCGTTCGGCCGCAGACCCGGATCAGTGGAAAAACGACTCAAATCACCCTCCCCAGGGTTTAAATCCTGCCTTTCGGACGGGTGGGCCTTTTCGGGCGACTTGCACCTGTGCCGGAACACGAAAAGGCCCAGCCGTCCGAAAGGCAGGATTCACCATAGTCAGGACACAGCTAGCTCGTTGGAAGCCCCTCGCCGGTCAGCCGCCGCAGGGCCTCCTGATACTTATCAGCGGTTCGCTGAATAATCTCACCGGGTAACTTCGGCCCGGGCGGGGTTTTGTCCCAGTCCAGAGACTCCAGATAATCACGCACAAACTGCTTGTCGAAACTGGGCGGGTTGATGCCCGCCCGGTATTCATCCTGTGGCCAGAAACGGGATGAGTCGGGTGTCAGCGCTTCATCGATCAGCACCAGTTCGCCATTGTCATCCAACCCGAATTCAAATTTGGTATCGGCGATAATAATGCCGCGCTGTGTTGCATAGCGGGCCGCCTCGCTATA
>JBDNAP010000608.1:0-2634 GCA_039768325.1 Thiogranum sp. | reverse complement strand
TCCGGTCTTCTCGGTCTGGCTGGCATCGCCCGCAGGAAACCTGCTTAGCCGTTAAACACAGCTTTGTTTAAGTCTATAAGAATTTCGGGATTATGTCAGGAGTCATGAGGCATAGCTCAATGTACGGGAATATTTGGGGAGAAGGCAGCATGAGAGGCAAAACCATTTTTGTCGCCGGCGCTTGTTTGCTGGGACTGACATGCAGCGCTGTGCAGGCTACCGTGGTTGTCGGCACCTATTCGTTTGAAGAGTCTGAACTGGTCAACCGGGTTTTATCGTTTCGCGGCAGCGGCATGTACGATGGCAGCAATTACGTAAATCCAGTTTCGTCACCGGATAACATAACGGATACCGGTCCGATTTCAGCTCCGCTCACCTATTTGCAAACCGCTGATTTTGACGGTTATCGCGATGTATCTATGGGTTTAGAATTCGGTAAGAGCCGTGTGATCAACGGTCCCGGCGCCGATATCGCCCTGTTCTTCCTGTCCGACCAAACCAAGAATGTGGTGAACGTTGCTATAGGCGCACAGCTGAAATCCCTGAGCTTCGCTGATGTCTTCGATAGTAACGGCGTTCAGCAGGTTGCCAATGGCACGGTCTCCGATGGGGAGGTTTTCAATAATGTGCGCCTCATGGTTGCTGAAGTGGATCTGGACGACTACGGATTTTCGGCGGATCAGATTCTGAACGACCCCCTGTCGGTCGCGATGATACAACAGGATTCACAGATTTCCGTCAGCATGTCTATGGTCGGTGCAGTCAATGCGACGGTAATTCCTGTGCCGGCGGCCGTCTGGCTGTTCGGCTCCGGTCTGATAGCATTGCTCGCCTCGGCACGGCGCAGGCGTCAGCTGTAGCTGCGTTTAACGACTGAATCGAAACGGGGTCTTTCCAGACCCCGTTTTTTTGCCTGATAGCTGGCGGCAGTAATTGAAATCTGTCGCCACGCAGACTATAGTTGTACTCAATATTACCGATAGTCAGTCTATGAATCAGTTCAGCGACAAAATTTCCACCTCACCCGCCCGGGATCCCCGCCGGCTGTCGCTGCTGCCTGCACTACTGCTGCTGCCGCTGGGCGGCTGATACTCTGCCTGGCGAGGCGAAACGCAACATCCCGATATTACAAATGAAGTTGATGCGCAACCGGCGTAGGCCTTACTATGCTGAAAGCGCGGTAAGCGGCGCCGGCCGCACTGGAGCGGAACATGAGCAGCGATCGTTTGATCATATTTGATACCACTTTACGGGACGGGGAGCAGAGCCCCGGCGCGTCCATGACCAGGGACGAAAAAGTCCGTATCGCCAAGTCGCTGGAACGCATGAAGGTGGATGTCATCGAGGCGGGTTTCCCCATCGCCAGCCCCGGTGATTTCGATGCCGTGCAGGCGGTGGCACGGGCGGTGAAAGATTCAACGGTATGCGGGCTTGCCCGCGCCCTGGACCGCGACATTGATCGCGTCGGTGAGGCGCTTCAAGACGCCGCCTCGGCACGGATTCATACCTTTATTGCCACTTCTCCGATCCATATGAAAATGAAATTGCGCATGGAACCGGACCAGGTGCTGGAACAGGCGGTCAGGGCAGTAAGGCGTGCCCGCAAGTACACCGACAATGTAGAGTTTTCACCCGAGGACGCGGGCCGTTCAGAGCTGGAATTCCTTTGCCGGGTGTTGGAAGCGGTGATCGACGCCGGTGCCGCAACGGTGAATATTCCGGATACGGTGGGATACAATCTTCCCCATCAGTTTGGTGGTTTGATCGGGGCTCTGATTGAACGAGTGCCGAATTCAGACAAGGCCGTATTCTCCGTGCATTGTCACAATGACCTGGGCCTGGCTGTCGCCAACTCCTTATCCGCGGTATTGCATGGTGCCCGCCAGATTGAATGCACCATAAACGGCCTGGGAGAACGTGCCGGGAACGCCTCGCTCGAAGAAGTGGTGATGACGGTGCGTACGCGACGGGATGTATTCCCTTGCGAAACGCGGCTCGATACCACCCAGATTGTACCTACCTCCCGTCTGGTGGCAGGCATTACCGGTTTTGCGGTTCAGCCCAACAAGGCCATTGTCGGTGCCAACGCCTTTGCACATGAATCCGGTATTCACCAGGATGGCGTACTCAAGAGCCGCGAGACTTACGAAATCATGCGGGCGCAGGACGTCGGCTGGGCGGCCAACCGTATTGTACTGGGCAAGCATTCCGGTCGTAATGCCCTGCGTTCCCACCTGGAAGCGCTGGGGATCAGCTTTGATTCGGAAGAAGCCTTGAATGAAGCCTTTGCACGTTTCAAAGCCCTCGCCGATAAAAAACATGAAATTTACGATGAAGATCTCCAGGCCCTGGTGACTGAAGCAAATCTCGATGCTGTTAACGAGCAATTCAAACTGGTATCACTCAAGGTGTGTTCCGAGACCGGTGAAACCCCTAATGCTGATATTACCCTGAACATCAACGGGGAAGAGCATCAGGCCAGTGCGCCGGGTGGCGGTCCTGTCGACGCAGCCTTCAAGGCCATTGAAGCTATCGTCGCCAGTGGTACCGAGTTGCAGCTGTACTCGGTGAATAACATCACCAGCGGTACCGATGCGCAGGGTGAAGTCACAGTTCGTCTGGAGAAAGCCGGGC
>JBDNAP010000010.1:0-8380 GCA_039768325.1 Thiogranum sp. | reverse complement strand
TTTGTGGACGGTTTGTCAGTCACCAATGAGCGTCTCCCCTATTCATACAACAGCAATTCTATTTATCCGAAAATGTGGCGGGTATCCTGCCTATTTCTTTAACAAACGCCGTTGAATCAACACAACAACGCCTGGTTGCAGCGCATGCGCCATGTTCCAACACAATCAGCAACTCATTGTTTTTAGTGGCCCTCATAGTTCGTTGATCACTGCTTCGAGTCCTGGAGGCCGCATACTTTCCAGTGTATACCTGTGCGGTAAGCGTCTAATTTTCAGGCTATGATTCCCCTGGTTTTCATTCTGGGCAAGTAACAACACCCAGCCTGTAAGGCCCTGAAGTTTCACAAAATCTTACAAATCCATCAAGCTGTTACAAGATGTTTCGCCGGCTTCCCTGAAAGCCTGATTCAGCATACAGTTAGGCGCCTCGCAAAACCGGTGACAAACATGCGTGAAATCAGTTCTCTGATAAAAATGCCTGACCAGACTTCATTTACCAAAGCGCTGCGTGTGGCGCATGCCATATTGCCGGCATGCAGCCTGTCTTTATTCCCGTCCGTGTTGCTGGCGGAAACCGGTCAGTTGACACTGCCGGAAGTCGTGCAGGCAGGTTTTGAACGCAGCCCTGAACTGGGATTGTCCGATACCATGCGTCGTGAGGGGCAGGCGATCCGCAGGCAGGCCTCGAGCCTGCTGGCCGATAACCCCGCGCTGATGATTCGACACGAGAACGATAGCGTCGGCTCGGATAACGGTTTCCGGCAATGGGAAGGCGGACTGGAAATGCCTATGTGGTTACCCGGCCAGCGTGACCGGCGCGGCAAAGTTGCAGATCTTGCCGAGGGCGAGGCCGACGCCGTCAGGAATCTGCAGCTCTGGCGTATGGCGGGGGAGATTCGTGAGCTGTTGTGGTCACTGTATATCGCCGAATCCGAGCGTGCCCTGGCGAGGCAGGCGTTGGAAAAAGTCGAAACCCTGGAGACGGATATTGCCAAGCGAGTGGCAGCCGGTGAACTGGCGCGCACCGACCTGATACTTTCACAAAAGGAAACGCTGGCGCGGGAAGCGACACGGGTCAGCGCGGACGCAGCTTATGAGGTTCTTCTGCAGAACTATCGCGTGCTAACCGGTCTGACCGATATCCCGGCGCAGATCGATGAAACCAAGGCCAGCTTCGACACCATCGGTGACGATCATCCGGCACTGCTTGCGGCGCGATTTGCCTCAGAGCGGGTACGTGCCGAACGCGATCAGGTGCGCAGCGAGAAGTACGCCAACCCGCTGCTGTTTGTCGGTAGCAAATCGGAGAAGCCGGTATCCGGAGTCTCCTACGACACCGCCCTGATTGTGGAGGTTAACGTGCCACTGGGAAGCACTGTCCATGCCGCCCCCAGAACGGCCTCGGCGGAGCGGCGTCTGAGCGAGGCCGTCTCGGAACTTGCCACGGTACGCCGTAAACTGGAAAACAGCCTGATCGAAGCGACGGCAGAGTTGCAGCGGACAGCGCAGGCGGTGAGTTTGACCGAGCGGCAACAGCAACTGGCCAGCGAGGGTATGCGCCTTACCCGGCGCAGCTTCGAGCTGGGCGAAAGCGATGTGTTCATGCTTTTGCAGGCAGGTGTACAGGCGCTGGAATCAGAGCATGATCTGCGCATCAGCCGGCTCAAGCAGGGACGCGCATTGTCCCGCTACAACCAGGTACTGGGAGTGATACCGAAATGAAATCATGGCTAGGCGCGGTTCTGCTGTCGACAAGCATTGCATTGGCCGCGGAGCCGCTGGTTCGCTTCAGCGACGCTCAGCAAGCGGCGCTGGGCATCCAGACCGAGAAGCTGCAACTTATCGGCGATAACTTCAGCCAGCGACTGCCCGGTGAAGTTGCGGTACCCAATGCCCGATTGCAGGTGGTTACCGCTGCACAGCAGGGTCTGGTAGAGGTGTTGCTGGTTGCAGAGGGGGACCAGGTCAGCAAGGATCAGCCGCTGGTGCATATCCAGAGTCCCGGCCTGCTGGAACTGCAGGGTGAGTATCTCGAGCTGTTGACACGCACAAACCTGGCCAAGGCCAATTACCAGCGTGACCGCAAACTCGACAGGGAAGGCATCATTGCGAAGCGCAGGCTGCTGGAATCGCAGTCGCATTACCAGGAACTCGATACCTCGCTGTCACGCTCCCGCCAGTCTCTGATACTGGCGGGCCTGGATCAGGCCTCGCTGGAGCAACTGGAATCGAAACGCGAATTGAGCAGTACCCTGATCGTGCGCTCACCCCTGCAAGGCGTTGTCCTCGAACAGATGACGGCCGCCGGCAAGCGGGTGGAGGCGGCCGACCCGCTGTACAAGATCGCCAACCTGGATCATTTATGGCTGGAAATTCATGTGCCGCTCGATCGGCTCGGTGGCACCGGGGTCGGCCAAAAAGTGCTGATACCTGCACTGGGGGTGTCCGGTACGATCATCAGTGTCGGACGCATGGTGCATGGTGCAGACCAGGGGGTGCTGGTACGCGCGCAGATCACACAGGGCGTTGAGAAATTGCGTCCCGGACAGTTTGTGCAGGTGCAGCTGGCCTTGTCGGAGGATGCCAGGAGTTATCGGGTGCCGCGCGGCGCCGTGGTGCGCTCTGCCGGCCAGAGCTACCTGTTCGTGGCGCAAGCGGGCGGCTTCAAGCCGGTGGCAGTGCATGTTTCCGGGGAAGAGTCGGCGTCTGTCATCGTACAGGCGCAACTGCCCGGCGATGCCCGTATTGCCATCGGCGGTGCCGCGGCAATCAAGGCCGCGTGGCTGGGCGGCGCCGAATAGTGCTCGACCGTCTTATCCGCTTCGCCCTGACGCAACGGGTGCTGATGCTGCTGCTGGTCGCGCTGATCGTCGGTGGTGGCTGGTATGCCTTCGATCGTACGCCTATCGATGCTTTCCCGGATGTCTCCACCACCCAGGTCAAGATCATCATCAAGGCGCCCGGCATGACACCGGATGAAGTGGAAACGCGCATAACCGCACAGATCGAGGTCGAGATGCTGGGTATTCCCAGGCAGTCGATGCTGCGCTCGGTGACCAAGTATGCCTTGACTGACATCACCGTTGATTTCGAGGAAGGCACGGATATCTATTGGGCGCGCCAGCAGGTGGCCGAGCGTCTCGCCGGGATCCGCGCTGATCTGCCCGAGGATATCAGCGGCGGCCTTGCGCCCATGACCACGCCGCTGGGAGAAATGTTCATGTTCACCATCGACGGTGGTGACCTGGACAATCAGCAGCGGCGCGACCTGCTCGACTGGGTGATTCGTCCCGCACTGCGCTCGGTACCGGGCGTGGCCGATGTCAATGCGCTCGGCGGCACCGTAAAAACCTATGAGGTGACGCCCGACAATGCGCGCATGTATGCGCGCGGCGTCAGCCTGGGCGAACTCAGGGAGGCGCTGGAAAAAAATAATCGCAACGATGGCGCCGGCCGGCTCAATGACGGTGAAGAGGTGTTGCTGGTGCGCTCCGAGGGCAGTATCCGCTCGCTCGATGACATACGTGACATCGTGGTCCGCGCCGATGCCAGGGAACCGATTCGCGTTGCCGACCTTGCCAGTGTGCATACCGGCGAGCTGACACGCTATGGCGCCGTAACCCGGAATGGCAGCGGCGAGGCCGTGGAGGGGCTGGTGCTGGGCTTGCGCGGCGCCAATGCACGCAAGGTGGTTGATGGCGTGCGCTCCAAGCTCGACGACCTGATGAGCAGTCTGCCCGATGGCGTGGAAATCAACGTTTTCTATGATCGAGGTCAGTTGGTCGATAAGGCGGTCGGTACGGTCACCCGGGCACTGATCGAAGCCAGTGTACTGGTGGTGATCCTGCTGGTGCTGTTCCTGGGCGATCTGCGTGCAGCCCTGACGGTTGCCCTGATTCTGCCATTGTCGGCGCTGGCGACCTTTATCCTCATGCACCGCTTCGGTATGTCTGCCAACCTCATGTCACTGGGCGGGCTGGCGATTGCCGTGGGTATGCTGGTCGATGCGGCAGTGGTGGTGGTTGAGAATGTCACCACTCACCTGTCCCGGCGCGATGGCGCTGCACGCTTGCCGCGCCTGCACCTGATTTATCGTGCCGCCGGTGAAGTCGCGGTTCCGGTAACCTCGGGTATCCTGATTATCATCATCGTGTTTCTGCCACTGCTGACCTTGCAGGGCCTTGAGGGCAAGTTGTTTATTCCGGTCGCATTGACTATCGTGTTTGCCCTCGGCGCATCCTTACTGCTGTCTCTGACGGTCATACCGGTGCTGGCGTCCTACCTGATCGGCAGAGTGTCGCATGAGGAACCGCGCCTGGTGAAACTGTTGCAGGCGATCTACCGGCCGGCACTCAGCTGGGCGCTGACGCATACGCGCAGCGTCGCAGGTGCTGCCATGTTGCTACTGGTGCTCGCCGCGCTGGTCTATACGCAGATTGGAAAATCGTTCATGCCAACCATGGACGAAGGCGATCTGATTGTGCAGCTGGAAAAACTGCCTTCGATCAGCTTGCAGCAATCGATCGATATTGACATGCGCGTGCAGCGCAGCATCCTGGAGCGGGTGCCGGAGGTCACCGGCATTGTTGCACGAGCCGGTTCGGATGAACTCGGGCTCGATCCGATGGGCCTGAATGAAACCGACAGCTTCCTGGTTCTGAAGCCACGCGATCAGTGGCGCATGGACAGTAAGGACAGTCTGATTGCGGAGATACGTTCGGTGGTGGAAGACTTTCCAGGTGTCGGCTATGCCTTTACCCAGCCGATCGAGATGCGGGTGTCGGAGATGCTCACCGGTGTACGCGGCGACCTGGCGGTGAAGATTTTCGGCGACGATCAACAGTCGCTCAATGCCAGTGCCGATGCAATAGTCGCCGTACTCAAGGAGCTGGAGGGTGCAGAAGATGTCTACACCTCTCGCAATGAGGGTGCACAATACTACCAGCTGACGGCGGATCCCATGTCCGCAGGTCGCATCGGCATTTCCATGGATGAGTTGCAGCGTGATCTGCGCACCCAGATCGAGGGGGTCCCGGTCGGTACGGTGTACCGGGATGCACGGCGCATTCCTCTGGTGATTCGTGGCCCCGAGCAGTTGCGTGATTCTCCCGCGGTATTCTCCAACCTGCGATTCGCCCTGTCGAACGGCGGGAACGTGGGGCTAGCCGACCTTGTGCAGATCGAACGCAGAGAGGGACCTGTGGCGATCAAGCGCGAGCGCGGCAAGCGCATGGCGGTAGTGGTGGCTAATGTCGCGGGTCGCGATCTGGTGAGTTTTGTTGATGATGCCAGGCAGCTGGTGACCCGGGAGATAACGCTGCCGGCCGGGTACTACCTGGAGTGGGGTGGTCAGTTCGAGAATCAACAGCGCGCCGCCAGGCGTTTGTCTATCGTGGTGCCGGTGGCACTGGGACTGATTTTTCTGACGCTGTTTTCGACTTTTCGCTCGGTGCGCCAGGCGGTGCTGGTACTGGCAAACATACCATTCGCGCTGATTGGCGGAGTGCTCGCACTGTGGATCGCCGGCGAGTATCTGTCGGTGCCGGCCTCGGTGGGTTTCATTGCTCTACTGGGTATCGCCGTGCTCAACGGCGTGGTCATGGTGACCTGGTTCAATCATCTGGTGGCGCTCGGTCGGCCGATCATCGAGGTGGTGACCGAAGGTGCGCAGCGGCGCCTGCGCCCGGTGCTGATGACCGCCTCGATTGCCGCTTTCGGTCTGGTGCCGCTGTTGTTTGCCAGCGGCCCGGGATCCGAGATCCAGAGGCCGCTGGCAATTGTGGTCATCGGCGGACTGGTATCCTCGACACTGCTGACGCTGTTTCTGCTGCCCATCCTGTATCGCCGTTTCGGTGTCGTTAAAAACGGAGCTTGACATGGATCAATGCCTGCTTTCGCTCATCGTATCCCCGTCCATCGAGAATGCCGTCATCGACTGGCTGCTGGAACGTGATGATATTCCAGGCTTTAACAGTGCACCGATCAACGGCCATGGAACCTCGACAAACACACTGAGCTTGCAGGAGCAGGTAGCGGGGTATCGGCGCCAGGTGATTTTCCGGATGTGCCTGCCCGAGCAGGTGGCCCGGACAGTGGTTGATGAAGTCCGGCAGTCATTCCACGGAAGCGGGATGCACTACTGGTTGACGCCGGTGCTGGCTTCGGGTCATATCGAGTGAACGATCAGAGCCTAGTGTACCCAAGACCTGGCGCGGTGGGTTGACGGGTGAATTTGTACCGGTGAATTCGCCAGCCCTTGAACAGGGTGCAGTTCACCCGTATCGGGTCGGGACTTCATCTGTATCACCGCTATGGCGGGATACTCTATACTGATCTGAGAATCCCCCGGTCTGTTTTGGGGATGAACGCAATAGTCTGACGGATCGAACGAGCGGTCTGGTTCTGAAAAGCAGGCAGGTTCCACCCTGTCACGGAGCTGCTTCGATGCCCGTGACGTTTACTTCAAGTCATACGTTACGTATAGAGAGGAGATACCATCATGTCAGTCGCAAAAGTGACCGAAATTATTGCATCCTCGAATAAGGGCTTCGACGATGCCATTACCAACGGTATTAAACGTGCCAACAAAACCCTGAAAAATATCAAGGGGGCCTGGGTAAAAGATCAGCAACTAACTGTAAGCGATGGAAAAGTAACAGAGTACCGGGTTGTATTGAAAGTCACCTTCGTGCTGAAAGACTAACCGGCGGGCGGTGGCAGCTGGCAGGCCAGGGAAGGCCGCAGGATTCTCCTGGCAAACTGCCGCTGGCTTGATGGCATTGTCTGAGTAATAAGGATGGGTCTGTTCGATTTCGTCGCAGACATCGGAAAAAACTGTTTAACATGGACGACCATCCCGCCGGCAAAATCAAAGTACGGATTGAGGCGGGTCATGTTGGCACAAACGTGCCTGGGTGCTTTAATAGAAGAGCTGATAAGCGAGGACCGCCAGGAGCCATAAAGTGAATACGAACAGCCCACAGATCAATGACGACCCGATGTACCGCCTGCTGCGCGAGGGCGCAGTGGATGAATTCAACACACGGCGGGCAGGCGGTGAAGAGTGCAACCTTCGTGGCTGCGATTTCCGACATCTGGACCTGCGCAAACTCGATGCCAGGGGCCTCGATTTAGCCGATTGCTACTTCAGACAAAGCGATCTGCGTGGCGTCGACCTGTCAGAAGCCAACCTGGAGGGTGCCAGCATAAACGCCGCCAAGATTTCCGGCGCTTACTTTCCACGGGACCTGAGCGCCGAGGAACTCACCCTGTCTCTGGTGCACGGCACCCGTATGCGTTACCGCAAGGGCTGAACGGATGACACAACAAGCGAACTGAAGAGCAGAGGCAACGGTTAAATCGCCCCCTGCAGTAGTGATCTACTTGGTTTCCAGCAATTCCACATAGCTGGCATACCAGAATATCGATCCTCCCAGGTAAGCACGTACCTGGTCGAGGTGTACATCAACCCGGTTCTGTAGCTCGGTGTCTTTTTTCAAAGCCGGATGCTGTCTGCTCAAGCGGGTAGCGATGGCAGTCGGGGATGGCAAGGGGCTGTCATCCAGAGCGACAACGCCATCCAGCATGGGGATCAACGGGGTATCACTTTGAATCCAGCGCTTGTTACGGTAGTAGCGCTGCCAGGCGATTCGCACCATCTGCTCTACAAGTTTCTGATAACGGTCTTTTTTCTGCGGGTCCTGCTCACTCCAGTCCCAAAGTCCCTGGGCAACCAGGGCATAATCTTCCAGAGTGGCTTCAGCTATCACACGCGTGCCGTCCCGCGCCCGCACCAGGTGATCGCCATCCCACAGACTATCGCTGATATAGCCAGCAAGCCGGTCAGCCGGCTTGCCATAGCGGGCGTCTCCCGTGGCGGCATAACCCGCAGCCAGCGCACTGAGCGCCAGGCCGTTCCAGGCCGCCAGCCCTTTGTCATCCGCAAGCAGTGAACGACCTGATCTTGCGTTCAGTAATTTCTTTCGTGCTGATGCCAGCACCTCATCAAGCCGTGTTGCGCTCCAGCCCAGGCTCTCGGCAATGTCTGCAGCCGTTCCCTGCCAGATCGGCAATTTTCCATATTCAGAATGCGCCGGCTGCGTGCCGAACCAGGCCGCACGCACTGCCTCGATCTGCCCGCCGGTTAACAGTTGTTCCAGCTCGGCATCATCCCAGAGGTAATAAAAACCCTCACGGCCCTGCTCATCAACCGCTGAAAAGCTGCTGATCAGGTAGCCGTCATCGCGTTGCATTTCACGCAACAGGAAATCCAGCGTACTCAGCCCGATGCTCTGATAATAAGGCGACTGGAACTGCCCGGCAGCCTGCAGGTACAAGGCCGCCAGCTGCGCGTTATCGTAGAGCATTTTTTCATAATGTG
>JBDNAP010000607.1:0-4632 GCA_039768325.1 Thiogranum sp. | reverse complement strand
TGTCGCCGGCCGCCTTGATTTCACTTGCCAGTGACTCACCGACCAGCAGCACGCGACAGGCCGCCGCCTCGGTCAATACGCGCGGTGCAGACGGCAGACGTTGCGCCTCCGCAATCCGGTAATTTCCTTAACGGCGGCTGGCGACATAATCGCCTTTTAAGCGGCGAAACGCCGGCTTCTTCCACTGTGCAGAGTCAGGAATAATTTTTTGACATTTTATGGACACTCCAGGCGGCTGGCCGGGAAAAGACGGTACCCGGCAACCGCCCAATCATCACGGGAGAAGACGTTATTGTTAAATTACATCCGAATGGGGACCCACCAAGCCTCATTATTTGCACCCAAAATTGAACCACGTGTCACCCTGACCTGCTGAACAACCAGCAGGGAAAAAGGAGTGGTAGACGTGGCATTATTAAGTGTAATCAGGCGATGGCGACACCGCGACAAGATCAGTATTCGACAGATAGCCAAGAGAACCGGACTTTCTCGTAATACCGTCCGTAACTCTTCGGCACAGCACCACGGCGCAGGTTGGCCTTGCGCTGTCGGACAGTTCTTGCCGCTGCCATATCGAGCATTACACCTTGTGTGATGCAGACCCTGCCAAGGCACACGTACCCTCGGGCGAGATCAGTCTTGCGTGCCCGCGGCGCCGGGCACATGCCCACGTCGGCGCGGCCAGCAACGCTGCAGCCAGTCGTGTGCCTCCTCGTGCATGGACAACAACACCGGCACCAGCACCAGCACCAGTGCGGTGGCAAAGGCGAGACCAAAGGCAATGGATGTCGCCATCGGGATCAGAAACTGAGCCTGCAAAGAGGTCTCGAACAGCAGCGGCGTCAATCCAGCGATCGTCGTCAGGGAGGTCAGCAACACCGCGCGCAGACGCTGGCAAGCTGCCTCCACCAGGGCCTCATATAACGCCAGACCTGATTCGCGCAGGCGTTTGTAAAAACTGACCAGAATGATGGAATCGTTGACGACAATACCGGAAAGGCCGAACAGGCCGAACAGCGACAGGATGGTGATATCCAGTCCCATCACCCAATGCCCGATCAGCGCACCGACCACGCCGAACGGAATGACGGCCATCACCACCAGGGGCCAGCCGTAGGAGGCAAACACCCACGCCAGCACCAGATAGATCAGCGTCAGACCAAGCAACATCCCGCGCTTCATGTCACCAATTGTCTCGGCCTGATCAGCGGCCCGACCCTCGAAAGAATACTTGATACCATAGCGGGATTCGAGTTCGGGCAACACGCGCTGCTCCAGCGCGGCGAGCACGCGGTTGGCGTTGCTCACGCCGGCGTCGACCTCTCCGCTCACCTCTGCCGCGAGCTGCCCGTCGGCATGACGCACCGCCTGGAAGCCCTGCTGTGCGTGCCAGCGTGCCACGGACATGAGTGGTACAGAGTCGCCGGACGCTGTCCTGATGTTGACGCGACCAAGTGTGCTGAGCAGATTGCGTTCGTATTCCGGCAACTGTACCCGGACCTCGACCTCATCGGGCCCATCCTGGAAGATCTGTACCAGCCGCCCCTCAAAGGCGGTGCGCAGCTGGCGCCCGAGTTCAGCCGTGGTCAGTCCCAGCGCCTCGCCGGCCGGTGTCAACTCATAGATAAGCTGCTCACGACCGAACGGCATGTCGTCTTCCACGCCATACAGGCCGGGGATCGTCTCCAGCGACGAGGACAGCTCCAGGGCAGCCTGCTTCAGAGTAAGGGCATCGCGGCCGGTAAGCCGGATGTTGACGTCACGCCCCGGCGGTCCCGGTTGGCGCACGCTGATAGTGAAGTGTTCCAGGCCAGCCGGAAGCTCGACACGCTGTTGCCAGGCGCTTATGAACTGCGGGTTGCGCACAGCGCGCTGCTCGGATGGCACCAACTCCAGCATCAGGGCACCGAGCTGATCACCGCTGCGTTCCTGGTGCGCCTGGGCGTTAACCGAGGAACCATGGCGGGCAACCACGGTTGACAGCAGCCGACCGGGACGGCCGGCATCCAGCGGTTCATCGAGCGGCCCAGGCTCTGTGCCGGTGACGCCTTGCAGCGCGGCCTGCCCGGCAACCACAGACTCACCCAGGGCCGCTTCGGTATCACGCAGTGTTTGCTCAAGATGCTCGATGAAGGCGTCGACCCGCTCCCGGGGCGTGCCGGCGACGAAAGCGACATTGGCATACAGCACCTGTGATTCCGGCGACGGGAAGAAGGTGAAGTTGAGATACCCCCCTGCACGCAGGCCCGCGGCGAACAACAGCAGGGCGATAGCAGTGGCGAGGGTCGCGGCGCGATAGGCAAGCGCACGGGTCACAAAGGGCCGAAAAATCCGATCACGGAAGTATGCGAAACGCTGATCCAGTTGCGCGCGCAGTCCCGTCGCCGGTGCGTGATGCAGTTTAACGAAGGAGTGGCGCAGATGACCCGGCAGGACCAGGAAACTCTCCACCACCGAGGCGAGGATGACTGCGATGATGACCAGCGGAATGGTGACTAGGATCTTACCGATGATACCGCCAACCAGCATCAGCGGCAGGAAAGCGGCAATGGTGGTCAGCGACGAGGCCATGACCGGGGCCAGCATGCGGCGCGCCCCGCCCTCGGCGGCGAGCAGTGGCGCTTCGCCGGCCTGATAGTGGGCCAATGCATCCTCGCCGACGACGATAGCATCATCGACAATGATGCCCAGCGCCATGATGAGCGCAAACAGGCTGATCATATTGATACTGCCGCCGGCAAAGTAGAGGATAGCCAGCGTCGCCATGAACGAGACCGGGATCCCGACAGCGACCCAGAACGCGACCCGCGCAGTAAGGAACAGGTAGAGGATCCCGACCACCAGAACCAGTCCGCCCAGGCCGTTCTTCAGCAGCAGCATGATGCGCTGTTTTATAAGCTGCCAGGATTCATCGTAGACGCGCACGCTCACACCTTGCGGCAGGGTTGGACGGGTGTCCTGCAACCACTGCTCGAGCACCTCGGCGGCCTCGAGTGAGTCACCGGCTTCGGCCCGCTGCAGCAGCAACTCAATGGCCGGTTTTCCTTCCGCGCTCAGTGTCACACCACCGCGGCGCGCTTGTCGCTCGATGCGGGCGATGGCGCCCAGATCGATGCGATAGTCATCCTCGCTGACCACCGGCAGGCGGGCGAATCCCGATTCGTCGCGGCGCTGGTCGAGACTACGCAGTTCCCGAGCGGCCTCACCGTCACCCACGGTGCCGGCCGGCAGGTCACGCGACAGGGCAGCAACACGGTCGGCAACGTCATCCAGACTGAGATTCAGCTGCTGCAGCATGGAACTACCGATCTCGATAGCGATCTGCTCTTCCGGCCGGCCGTTGAAGTTAATCCGGTCAATACCGCGGCGCAGCAGCTCGGTCTCGAATTCATGGGCTAACTCGCGCAGCTCCGCTGCGTCGCCCGGGCCGGTAATCAGCAACCTGGCCACCGACTCGTAGTTGACAGCGTGGGTGACCTGGGGCTCCTCGGCGTCGGCGGGCAGATTGCGGAATTCGTCGACCTGTTGCTTGGCCTGATCCAGCGCAATAACGGGATCTGTGCCTTCCTCAAACTCGAGCGTGATCGACGCCACGCCTTGCGCCGAGGTCGAGGTCATCTTGCGCAGGCTGTCTACGTTCTTGAGCCGCTGTTCCAGCGGCTCGGTGATGCCGGTCTCAACGTCTTCCGCACTGGCCCCGGTCCAGACCACGCGTACGGTGACAATATCGAGGGCGAAATTGGGGAAGAACTGAATATTCAGCCTGTCGAGCGCAAACACGCCCGCGAGAAGCATCATGAGCATCAGCAGGTTGGCTGCAACCTTGTGATGGGCAAAAATGCCGAGCAGATCGCTCCGGGGTTGCGAATCAGGAGACGTCATGGTGCTGCAGCGGTCTCGCCCGCGACGGCAGCTTCTGCCCGCAGCCCGGTCACCGCATTGGGCAGGTGGGTCGTCACCAGCCGATCACCGGCCTGTAGCTGCGGACTCTTTACCAGCAACATTGACTGATCACCGCCTCCGGCATAGTCGCCCAGCGCCGTCACTGTGATACCCTGCAGCCGGCCATCAACCAGCTTATACATACGGTCATTGCCATACAAAGCGGTATAGGGGACGGCAACGACACCGGCTTGCAGAGCACGCTGCAGCCGCAGCGTGATCATGCTGCCGAGCCGCAGCAGTTCGGCGCCGCTCTGAATGCGGAACAGACCATCGATACCGCTGGGATCAGCCTCGCCGGATACCCGATCCAGATGCAGCACGATCTCCGTGGCACCTGTCAGTGCCACGGCCTGCAGCGTCTTGCCCGCGTTCAGCGCCTGCAACAACTCTTGCTGATAGGGTGCGGGAAGTTTGGCGCGCACCTCGAGGGCGTCTGTGGGATACAGCGTCAACAGGGTATCGGCGCGCTTGACCTGATCTCCCGAGGCGACGTCGACCTGCGCCACAAAACCGGTAAACGTCGCGGTTACGGCGCTGCGTTCCTGGTCGAGCTGTGCCTGGCTGAGAACCGCACGGGCGCGTTCCAGGCGGGCCTCGTACTGCCGCAGACGTGCCCCGTGTTCATCGACGGCGAGCTGGCGGGTGGAGACAGCCAGCAACTGGCGCTGCCGGTTCTCGCCCGCCTCA
>JBDNAP010000606.1:0-2585 GCA_039768325.1 Thiogranum sp. | reverse complement strand
AGCGTGCACTTCAGCCCGGAAGTTGATTCGGGCCTTACCCCTGACGCATAGGAGCAATCTGAAATGATCGCGATAGAGACATTACTGTTCGGCCTGGTTGCCGGACTCTTTGGTTTCAAAGTCGTACTGCTTGCCGCGGCAGCCCTGCTGTTCGTGTATGGAGTTACGAGGCACTCCCGTCAACAAAAGTTGGCGCAGATGAGGGCTCCAATCCACAGACCAAGACTTGACGTACATGCCTGAGTGTCTTCGCACGTTGAATCATACGATACACACGGTAGACAACCGCGCAGCGGTGCGACCAAACATGGTGGCGAGAATGGCGATACTGGCGTGCCTGTGGTGGCTCATGACCCAGGGTCAGACGAGCGCCTGGCTGATCGGGCTGCCCGCGGTGGCGGCCGCTGCCGTGGCGAGTGTTTACCTCAGTCGCGTCAGGTCGCGGCGAATTTCGCTGACTGGTCTGTCGGTTTTCGTCGCGCTGTTCTTGCGCGAATCAGTGCGGGGCGGGCTGGATGTCGCACACTGGCACCCCCACTGCGTATCCAGCCGGGACTCAAAGACTACCGTTTGCAGCTCACAGATCCGTTGGCACGGGTCCTGCTGATCAACTGCATGAGCCTGTTACCCGGCACGCTGGCAGCACGCCTCGAAGGCGACCGCGTGGAGTTACACCTGCTCGACGCCAGTGAAGACCCTGAGGCCGGTTTGCACCAGCTCGAGGCGGTGATCGCCAGGCTGTTTGGTTTGTCCCTGGAGGCAACCGATGCCTGAGCTGCTGGCTGTTTCCGCACTTACCCTGATACTCAGTCTTTTCCTCGACCTGCTGCGGGTTGTGAGCGGTCCGGGGGCGGGGGATAGCATGCTTGCTATGCAGTTGATCGGCACAACCGGTGTCGGCCTGTTGTTGCTACTCAGCCTGATGCTCGACCAGACTGCGCTAATCGACGTGGCGCTGATACTCGCGCTGCTTGCGGCGGTTGCGGCGACCGCGTTTACCGGCCGGGAGTTGGAGACCGGTGATGATTGAAGTGATGTCTTCGCTGCTTACAGTGTCGGGGCTTGGCTTCTACCTGGCCGGCAGTATCGGTCTGCTGCACCTCCCGGACCTTTACTCGCGACTGCATGCCCTGACCAAGACTGACAACCTCGGTCTGGGTCTGCTGACCGCAGGCATGGCGCTATACACGCAAGACCTGCTGATCGCACAGCATGCACGCCGCCGGGAGACGCAATCGTGACGACATCAGCGATGCTGGTCCTCGACATTTTGCTGGTGCTATCGCTGCTGAGCATCGTTACCGTGGCTGACAAAAAGCAGTGCGGCGGTTGTCGTTCCAGCGGGGACCTTGGATGTTGACCCGCAGGTGAAGCCAACCCAGAATATATTTTATGAGAACAAGGCGACCTGGTACGAAAAGGTCGATGATTTGGAAAAGTATAATGCGTTGCCCGGTTAAGCTCACTGAGCCAACGAGGACCATCCTGATTAAACTGCTTGCTGAAGCTCGCCTTTACACAAACCGGATCTTGCCGATTCAGAAATACAGGTTGAGGCGGGTGCCGATGACCCACAGTCGAGGATTGTGCTCCTCCCTGACCTCATCCGATATCCACTGGACATCTGCGCTGATATCGCTGAACGATGCCAGCGGATAACGGGCGTAAGCTTCAAGTACGCGCGTGTGGCGGATATCGCCGGGCTGCTTTCCAGCTCCGTCCAGATATGCATAAGCAACACCCACTACAAGCTTTGGCACAGAGATTCTGTGGCCTTCAATCTGGAATCCTGCGGAATACAGTGAGTCGTGGACAAGTTCCGTCGCTTCGTTGTTCGAGCCGCCGGCACGCAGGAATACCGCAAACCCGTCGCCTATTTCCTGGTCCATGGATACACTCAAACCATTGATTGATGCATGCCCGCCGGCCTCGTTCCGATCTATGAAGTCATTGCTGGTGGTCTGAGCAACAAAATGATAATGCCCGTCACCGAAAGGCAGATTGGCAAAATAAGCAAGATCAACACCAAAAAAATCATAGTCGACGCCGCCGTTCCTGTTTGAATCGGTTTGGGTGTGCATCCAGGTCGCGTCCACGTGCCAATTATCGCCTTTGGTTTGGATGGCAATTCCTGTATCGTAAGAAGGTAGAAAGAAGCGAGTGACAAACACTTCATTCATAAACTGGGTGATCTCGTCGTTGGCTACCCTGTTATGGTCGAGGTACCGGGCCGCGTCAATCAGGCCGCCAGTGACCGCAACGGATATCGCTCTGCTATCAACCAGCTGGTGCCTGTACCAGGCTTCCAGCAGATAATCACGATTTCTGCCATTGATATTTTTGACATCGTCTTCTAGGTCATCGGCGTTAGCTGCGACACTCACTCCGCCGGTGTTCTTCAGGCCGTTTCCCTGTGCGAAACTTGCCAATGCATACAATGTATCCCGTCTGCCGGGTTTGATTTCACCTTGCACGTCCAATGCGAAACTGGCCCTGCCTTTGTCGTTGATCGACTGGCCATTATCATTACTGGCATCATCATAATAACCATACTGATAAACACTGGTTAAGGTGGCTTCGATATT
>JBDNAP010000119.1:0-15767 GCA_039768325.1 Thiogranum sp. | reverse complement strand
GTGTCGGGCTTTCTGGTAGCGGACATACAACTCAAAATGTTTGTTCTCGTATTCAGCCGGCAATACGCGGCAAACCAGGTCCCTGTTTCTGTTCCAGGTTTTCTGCTGGCTGCGGCTGCGGATGAATTGTGAAGCCAGTATTCGTACCGGAATGCATTCGGAACAACCGGGGCAGGCGGGTACGTAGAGATCGTTGCCGCTGCGCCTGAATCCGTAACGGGCGAGCTGGTTATAGATGGCAGGGGAGAGTTTGGCGCCGGGATCGGCAAACACGGATATTGCACTGCGATCCCGAAGATAAGAGCAGGACCTGGGCGCCGTCGCAAAGAAGCGCAGTTCTTGTTCTTCGGGGGGATCGCTCTTATCCATCACTGCATGTCATTACCAGGGTTCGTTACGCACCGCCGCCTGAAAATCCCACTGCTGCACAGTGTGTTCATTTTCGCACAAGTCATCCAGGTATTTAACAAAGTCTGCACGTGGGATCTGTTCGGCGCCGAGGCTGGCCAGATGTGCCGAATAGACCTGGCAATCGACCAGGCCGATCTGCCAGGCTTTGAGCTGGCGAACCAGCCAGGCAAAGGCAACTTTCGAGGCATCCGGGACGTGGCTGAACATGGATTCGCCAAAGAATACCCGGCCTGTCGATACACCGTACAGGCCGCCAGCCAGCCGACCATCGAGCCAGCATTCCACTGAATGTGCGTAGCCGGCTTCGTGTAAAACGCTGTAGGCGTCGGCCATATCCGGCGTGATCCATGTGCCGGTACTGCCCGGGCGTGGTGCCGCACAAGCGGCAATGACCTCCCTGAATGCCTGGTCCATGGTGATCTTGAAGTGGGCCTGGCGCAGCGTTTTGCGCAGGCTCCGTGAAATTTTCAAGCGGGCCGGAAACAGTACGGTACGCGGATCGGGCGACCACCAAAGGATCGGCTGGTTGTCGCTGTACCAGGGGAAAATACCCCGCCGGTAGGCTGACAGGATTCTGTCAGCCGTCAGGTCGCCGCCCACGGCCAGCAATCCATCCGGTTCCCGCAGCGCCTGGCTAACATCCGGAAAGTCCAGACTGCGATCCCCGGGGCTTATCCATAGCGGGCGTTGCGTAATCATGCTGCCTGGCCCTGTCTGAAGGGGGAGTGTGCGGACAGTTCATCCATATAGGTGCGCATGGCATCCGTTTCCTGGTCAAGGAAGCGGGCAATGATGTCACTGAATTCATGGTTCCTGATCCAGTGCGCAGACCAGGTCGGGGTCGGTAAAAAACCGCGACTGATCTTGTGTTCGCCCTGTGCACCTGGCTCAAAGGTTTTTAAACCATGACGTATGCAGTAATCAATGCCCTGGTAGTAGCACGCCTCGAAGTGCAGGCTGTGGTAGTCGTCGTAACATCCCCAGTGGCGCCCGTACAGGGTGTCATCGCTGCGAAAACAGATAGCGCCGGCCACCATACGCTGCTGTTTGCTGGCGATGAAGAACAACAGCTGTTCGCCCATGGTGTCGGCGATTTCACGAAAAAAATCCAGGGTCAGGGTCGGATACCCCCATTTTTTCTCGAACGTCGATCGGTAGAAGTCATACATGACCTCGAGTTCCCGGGCACTGGCTTGCTGGCCGTGAACAGCGCGGAGTTCGATATCGGCTTGCTGAACGTGACGCCGTTCTCTGCGCACTTTTTTTCGTTTGCGCGAGCTGAAGCAGGACAGGTAATCGTCAAAGTCACGGTAACCCTTATTTTGCCAGTGAAACTGGCAGCCCAGCCGCAACAGAAATCCCTGCTTCTTTAGCCGGTGGGTATCAATTTCGTCAGTAAAGAGGTAATGCAGGGATGACAGTTGTTCGCTTTTTGACCATTCCCGCGTCAGTTGAATCAACTGGTTGGCAACATCATCAACATCGTCGCTGCGGGCCGTCAGTATCCTGGGACCGGTGCAGGGTGTGTAAGGCACGGCAACCACGGATTTCGGGTAATACGGCAGGCCGGCGCGCTGGCAGGCATCCGCCCACGACCAGTCGAAAACAAACTCACCGTAGGAATTGTCTTTCAGGTACATAGGCACAGCACCAGTCAGCCGGCCGCTGTCATCGTAAGCCAACACGTGTCTGGGCAGCCAGCCGTGCCGTTCACCGACGCAGGCGTGGCGTTCCAGTGCTGACAGGAACTCGTAACGCAGAAACGGGTTAGCGGTTCCGGTCAGGCTATTCCACTGATCGGCATCAACGGTGGCAATAGAGGTCAGGATCTTCAGTTCCATCAGTCTATTGTACTGAATCGTGAGACCACTGGTGGAATTGCTCACCGACGCGCTCTAATAATGAACGCTGGTTTTTTCTATGGGTTTATCCTGTTGGTCTGGTAATTCAACAGTGATTACCCGCTCTGTTCCAGGGCATCCAGATAACGCTCGGCGTCCAGTGCCGCCATACAGCCCGATCCGGCGGATGTGACGGCCTGCCGATAGATATGGTCGCCGACGTCACCGGCGGCAAATACGCCGGCGATACTGCAGGCGGTGGCATCACCCTCGACGCCACTTTTTACCTTGAGGTAGCCACCCTTGTGCATCTCCAGTTGCCCTTCGAACAGGTCTGTATTGGGTTTGTGACCGATGGCGATGAATACGCCGTCTGTCTGTAAGTCACTGGTGGAGTCATCTTTGACATTTTTAACGCGTATGCCGGTTACGCCGCTATCGTCACCCAGCACTTCGTCCAGTACGTGATCCCATTGGATGGTGACCTTGCCTTCTTTTTCGCGCTGGAAAAGACGGTCCTGGAGGATTTTTTCCGCACGTAGTGCATCCCGCCGATGAACCAGCGTCACGTGTGAGGCGATGTTGGACAGATAAAGGGCTTCCTCAACCGCCGTGTTGCCACCGCCGATCACCGCTACCGGTTTTTCCCGATAGAAAAAACCATCGCAGGTCGCACAGGCGGAAACACCTTTGCCTTTGAAGGCTTCTTCAGAGGGCAGCCCCAGGTATTGTGCCGATGCGCCGGTGCAGATGATCAGAGCATCACAGGTATAGACTCCGGAATCGCCCTGCAGCCAGAACGGCCGCTGCTTGAGGTCCACCTTGTTGATATGGTCAAAAATAATTTCGGTGTTGAATCGTTCGGCGTGCTGGCGCATTTCGTCCATGAGGGCCGGGCCTTGCAGGCCTTCGATGCCGGCTGGCCAGTTCTCAACATCCGTTGTCGTCATCAGCTGGCCACCCTGTTCAATGCCGGTAATCAGAACCGGATTCAGGTTGGCGCGTGTCGCGTAGATCGCTGCAGTATAACCAGCCGGGCCCGAGCCTAGAATCAGCAAGCGGCAGTGCCTGTTTTCACTCATATAAAATCACTCCGATTAAATCTGATATCACTTAAGTAATAAAGCGTGCGAAAGTCAGTCATCATTAGCTTGCGGGACCGTTGGCCGCATGGATGCGACCGTCGAGCGCGCAGGGATGTATTCACAAGGTGAATTGCCCCGCAAGCTAATGTTGGCTGACTTCCGTATGCATTAATAAATCTGACAGGCTCTAGAGAAACTGTCAGCGGTATGCGAGCATACTCAGCTGAACTGTGCACGGGGCAGGCAACAGACCTTTGCGGGACCGACGGCAGCACAAGCCCGAGAATGGGCGAAGCTAGGGCAATGCAGGAGCAATCGCCGAGGCGTGCTGCTGTCGAGTGTACAGGGATGTATTCACCAAGGTGAATTGCCCTGCAATAGAGGGTGCCCTGGGGCACAGCGTGTCCCGCAAAGGTCTGTTGCCTGTCCCGTGCGCTCGTCAGCAATTGGCCGGCTATGGTACGGAATGTGTCACTGGTGGTCCAGTAACGTGAACTAAATTGACTCAGATACACTGAGCCAAAAGGAGTAGTAATGCGCATTGGGGTTCCGCGCGAAATCAAACCGTTGGAGGGCAGGGTAGGGTTGATACCTGCTGCCTGTTCAGGACTGGTATCTGCCGGGCATCAGGTCTATATCGAGTCGGGTGCCGGTGTCCGGTCCGGTTATTCCGACCAGGCTTACCTGACCGCAGGGGCGAAGATTGCCACAGATGCCGCCGAGCTCTACGCACGCGGACAACTGATCGTGAAGGTAAAGGAGCCGGTGGAAGAGGATCTGCGTTATCTGCGCAGCGATCATACTCTGTTCAGTTATCTGCACCTGGCGGCCAACGCGGAACTGACCGGCGCGCTTTGCAGCATCGGCCTGACGGCGCTGGCCTTTGAAACCGTCCAGCTCGCCTCCGGCGACTTGCCTCTGCTGGCACCGATGAGTGACATAGCGGGGCGTCTGTCCGTGCAGTTGGGGACCCATTTACTGCACCAGCCCCAGGGTGGCAAGGGCCTGTTGCTGGGCGGCCTGCCGGGCGTCGAGAGAGGGCGTGTGACGGTGATTGGCGGCGGTACGGCGGGCGGTAACGCTGTGCGGTTGGCGGCGGCGCTGGGCGCCGAGGTAACGGTGTTCGACCGCAAGCTCGACAGACTCGAAGCGATGCGCGAACTGGGCGACAATGTTACGGCTTTGTACCCCTACCCGGAAAGTGTCGAACAGGCGGTGGTTGAAGCCGATCTGGTGATCGGTGCGGTATTGATTCCAGGCGCCAGGGCGCCACACGTGGTTAGTGCCGGGCACGTCAAACGCATGCAGGCAGGTAGCGTGGTGGTGGATATTTCTGTCGACCAGGGCGGCTGTATCGAAACCACACGTCCCACGGATTACCGTGCCCCGACCTACCAGGTTGATGGTGTGGTGCATTTGGCGGTGACCAATATGCCGGGGGCAGTGCCGCGTTCCGCGTCCCAGGCGCTGTCGGCAGCACTGACGCCATACCTGCTGACATTGGCGGATGGTGGTCTGGCGGGGAATTCCGAGCTTCAACATGGGCTTAATGTCCAAGCCGGCAAGGTTTGTCACCCTGCCTTGCTATCCATGCCAAAAACAAAGTAAAATGCTTTTTCTTTTAATATCTTAAAATGCATAGTTATTAGAAATTCTCGTCTTGGCCCAGGCACGTCGAAAAAAGGCGGAAACGCAAAAGATCCATCCAAACGTCAGCAAAGGCCTGCGCGAAGGCACTTTGTTTCTGCTTTCTGCGTTGGCGGCCTATCTGCTGTTGTCACTGATGAGCTACCACGCGCAGGATCCTGGCTTTTTCTACCGCGGAGCGTCGAAGGTCGTTCATAACCTGGGTGGCGTCGTCGGTTCCGGCTTTGCCGATTTGTTCTTAGGTTTTTTTGGTTATCTGGCTTATCTGTTTCCCATTATGGTGGGTTTCAGCGGCTGGCTGGTATTTCGTGGCTACACGCCCAGCGGCGGTATTGACCTGCACGTACTGTCGGTTCGCTGGGCGGGTTTTCTACTGACCGTGGCTTCCGGCTGCGGTATAGCGACGCTGCATTTTATGATTGAGCCCGGCACCCTGCCGGTCGATGCTGCACACGGCGGTGGCATATTCGGGGGGGTTATCAGTGACGGGCTTAAGAGCCTGTTCAGTCCCCTGGGGGCAACCTTATTCCTGCTGGCCCTGTTTCTGACCGGCGTGACCCTGTTTACCGGTCTGTCGTGGCTGAATGTCATGGACTGGACCGGCAAGCTGACCCTGCTTGCACTGGCCTGGCTGGCTGTCCAGTTCACCAGTTTCAGAGCCTGGCTGGAAACCCAGCGCATCAGGCGTAGGCGCGAAGAAAAGGTCGCGGAGAAAAAAGAAAAACGGAAAGGCTTCAGACGTAAACCGCCACGTATCGAACCCGTTATAAAGAAAGTGGAGCCCAGTGAACGGGTCGAACGTGAACGGCAGGTGCAACTGTTTGAAGCCCCTGCCGACACCGAGTTGCCACCGTTGTCGCTGTTGAGCGGGGTCCATGCTCATGTAGAGGGTTACTCGGAATCGGCACTGGAGGCCTTGTCGCGGCTGGTAGAGATGAAATTGCTCGATTTCGGTATCGAAGTGGAAGTGGTGGCCGTGCAGCCGGGACCGGTGATTACGCGTTTCGAACTGCAGCCGGGGGTTGGGGTAAAGGTCAGCCAGATCAGTAATCTGGCCAAAGACCTGGCGAGGGGCCTGTCTGCCATCAGCGTGCGCGTTGTCGAAGTCATACCCGGAAAATCCGTGATAGGTCTGGAGATACCGAATGAGCAGCGTGAGATCGTGGTACTCAGTGAAATTCTGATGTCCAGTGACTTTGACCTGGCCGGTTCACTGCTGACGCTGGCGTTGGGCAAAGACATTGGCGGACAACCGACGGTTGTGGATCTGGCGAAGATGCCCCACCTGCTCGTTGCCGGTACCACGGGTTCGGGTAAGTCCGTCGCCATCAATGCGATGATACTGAGTCTGCTCTACAAGTCTTTGCCAAGCGATGTGCGGGTCATCATGATTGATCCGAAAATGCTCGAATTGTCGGTGTATGAGGGCATCCCGCACCTGCTGACACCGGTGGTTACCGATATGAAAGAAGCGGCCAACGCGCTGCGCTGGTGTGTCGGAGAAATGGAGCGCCGCTACAAGCTCATGGCCGCACTGGGTGTTCGTAATGTCGGTGGGTATAACCGTAAGGTCAGGGACGCGATCGACAAGGGCGAGCCCATAGAGGATCCCCTGTTCAACCCCGAAGAGGTTCTCGAGGAAGATCCCCAGGTGCCCACGCTGGAACCTTTGCCGTTTATCGTCATCGTCATCGACGAACTGGCGGATATGATGATGGTGGTGGGCAAGAAAGTGGAAGAACTGATTGCCCGGCTGGCGCAGAAGGCACGAGCTGCCGGGGTGCATTTGATCCTCGCAACGCAACGCCCGTCGGTGGACGTGATCACCGGGTTGATCAAAGCCAACATACCGACACGCATCGCTTTCCAGGTGTCCTCTAAGATCGATTCGCGGACCATACTGGATCAGTCCGGCGCTGAGCAGTTGCTGGGGCACGGTGATATGCTCTATCTGGCGCCCGGCACCGGTGTGCCGACACGGGTGCATGGTGCCTTTGTGGATGATGCAGAGGTGCACCGGGTGGTTGAACACCTCAAGGGCCGGGGGAAACCCGAGTATCTCGAGGAGATTGTGCAGACTACGGCGGACTTCCTGCCGGGCAGCGGCGGACAGTCCGAGGATACCGATGCTGAAGTCGACGCCTTGTACGATAGCGCCGTTCGTATCGTGACCGAAACCCGCCGGGCCTCCATTTCGGGGGTACAACGCCGGCTGAAAATCGGCTACAACCGGGCAGCGCGTATGATTGAACAAATGGAAGCGACCGGCGTCGTTGGACCTCAGCAATCCAACGGCAATCGTGAAGTGCTGGCGCCACCACCACCGGAACTATAAGCCTGATGAATTCACTGCCAACGAAAAGTCTCGTGTATCTGTCTTGCGCAGCACTGTGGCTGGCGCTCTTTGCCAGTCAGCGTGTATGTGCCGATGATCTGGTGGCTGATTATTTTTCCGGACTGAAGACTTTCCAGTCACAATTCATCCAGACGGTCATCGACAGTGATGGTCAGCAGGTCCAGCGCTCGGAAGGAACGGTGTGGATCCGCAAGCCGGGGCGTTTCCGCTGGGACTATCGGACACCTTACCGGCAGTTGATAGTTGCCGATGGTAAACAGCTGTGGACCTATGATGAAGATCTCGAGCAGGCCACGGTAAAACCCGTTGACGAGGCCTTGAGCAGTACACCGGCAATGCTGTTAAGCGGTTTTCGGCCGCTGTCGGATGTTATGACCTGGCGGCAAAGCGACACCGAAAACGGTGAACGCTGGTTCAAGCTTGATCCAAAACAGCCGGATTCAGCAGTAGAAAGCGTTCGTATTGGATTTGAAAACGATCAATTGTCCATCATCGAAGTGACCGACGGTTTCGGCAATCATACCCGTATTCAGTTTACAGAGATAAAACGAAATCAGGCGATTGATCGGGACTTGTTCACGCTCGAGCTTCCACCCGATACCGATGTCATCGGCGACTCACCGTGAGCGAAGACCGCCAGGCCAGTGAATTCCGGCCCCTGGCGGACCGTATGCGGCCACGCAATCTCGATGAATTCATTGGCCAGCTTCACCTGCTGGGTGCCGGTAAACCCCTGCGTCAGGCGGTAGAACAGGGGCAGCTTCATTCCATGGTTTTCTGGGGACCGCCGGGGACCGGGAAAACCACGCTCGCGCACTTGCTGGCGGACAGGTCGGGGGCGGAGTTTGTGGCGCTATCCGCCGTGCTGGCGGGTGTCAAGGATGTTCGTCAGGCGGTAGAGCTTGCTCAGCAACGCCAACAACAGGAGCGGCGCCAGACACTTCTGTTCGTCGATGAGGTGCACCGTTTCAACAAGGCGCAGCAAGATGCATTCCTGCCGTATGTTGAAGATGGTACTGTGCTGTTTGTCGGCGCAACAACTGAAAACCCGTCGTTCGAATTAAACAACGCCCTGTTGTCCCGTGCCCGTACCTATGTACTCAAACGGCTCGGTGAAGATGATCTGTTCAAGGTGCTCGGGCAGGCTTTACGGGACAATGAGCGCGGCCTGGCTTCGCTGGGTATCCGAATCGGGGAAGCAGAGCTTAGCAAAATCGCACAGGCAGCTGACGGTGATGCCCGTCGGGCATTGACCCTGCTGGAAATCGCTTTTGACCTGGCCGGCGAGACTCAGCAGGTCAACCAGGACATTGTTGCCGAAGTCATCAGCGGCGGTGTGCGGCGTTTCGACAAGGGCGGTGAAGCCTTCTTTGACCAGATTTCAGCACTGCACAAGGCGGTGCGCGGTTCGTCGCCGGATGCCGCCCTGTACTGGCTGGCACGTATGCTGGACGGTGGTTGCGACGCTCTGTATATCGCCCGTCGGGCTGTTCGTATGGCGTCCGAAGACATCGGCAACGCGGATCCCCGTGCCCTGACACTGGCGCTGAACGCCTGGGACACCCAGCAGCGGCTGGGTAGCCCGGAGGGGGAACTGGCTATCGCTCAGGCCCTGGTCTATATGGCCTGCGCCGCCAAGAGTAACGCGGTATATGCGGCTTTCACGGCGGCAATGAAAGACGTGAAAAAACAGGGTTCGCTGGATGTGCCCCTGCATCTCAGGAATGCGCCGACGCGTCTGATGAAGGAACTGGGTTACGGCAGGACCTACCGCTATGCGCACGATCAACCCGAGGCTTACGCTGCGGGCGAAAATTACTTTCCTGATGAACTGAAAGGTAGGCGTTACTACCATCCGGTGGATCGTGGCCTTGAAATCAGGATACGGGAAAAACTCGAACACCTGCGTTTGCTGGATAGACAGGCGGGGAGTAGTCGCAAATGAGGCATCGGCCACAGGCTTACGGTACCATTGGCGGCAGATGAACCAGGTACTCGCCATAGCCGGTGGCGGCGCCATTGGCGCCGTGTTGCGATATTGGGTTTCCTCCGGCGTCTATGCGCTCGCAGGACGCGGATTTCCGTATGGAACGCTGGTGGTCAATGTGCTGGGCAGTCTGGTCATGGGCTTCCTGTACATCTGGCTGCTCGAACGTATACCGGCTGGAGTTGCAATGCGGGCGTTTCTTTTGATAGGGCTGTTGGGGGCATTCACCACGTTTTCCACTTTCTCGGTTGAAACCCTGAACCTGATGGAAGCCGGTCAGATCGCCAGGGCGGTATTGAATACACTGCTCAGTGTTGTACTCTGTATCGCGGCGGCGGCACTCGGAGTCATGCTGGCGAGGCAGATATGAACTGGGAAACCGTTGCTTTTGTTCGTATCTATCTGACAGAGGCAGACAAGACACTTGAACCCTTGTTGAAGAAGCTCCATGATCAGGAGAAGGTGCGTGGTGTAACTGTGTTCCGGGCGATGTCCGGGTTTGGTGGCAGTGGAGTTATACATACCACATCGCTGGTGGATCTGTCTCTGGACCTGCCGATAACGGTTGAATTTTTTGATAGTCCCGACAAGGTGGACGGTATTCTCGCGCATTTGTCAGACATGCTGGAAGGCGGACACATTGTGCGCTGGCAAGCGCAAATGAATACTGTGGATTAGTCATGAGTACGCAAGTTGGCTGACCTAAGCTTGTGGAACACGCTGTGCCCAAGGGCACCTTCTCTTGCGGGGCAATTCACCTTGTGAATACGTCCCTGTACGCTCGACGGCCGCGTCCATGCGGCCGACGGTTCGGCAAGCTTATGTCAGCCAACTTGAGTACACCTTGGCAAGCCGGTGATCGGATAACGGGGATAGGAGCTGCCGCCTGGCTGCGATATCGCGCTGAATAACAGCGCTTCTACGTCGCGTATTCCAATTGCCGGGTTGATAACACATAGCTTGCGAACGAGGAGCCTGTCGAATCAGGTAGTAGAAAAAATGCTGGATCCAAAACTGATAAGAAACCAACTCGCAGACGTTGCCGCGCAGCTGAAGCGGCGTGCTTTTGATCTTGATGTTGAAAAGATCGAACAGCTCGAAACGCAGCGCAAAGACATACAGGTCCGTACCGAGGAATTGCAGGCGGAGCGCAATCGAAGTTCCAGGTCAATCGGCAAGGCCAAGGCTGCTGGTGAGAATATCCAGCCCCTGCTCGATCAGGTTGCCGGTCTCGGAGAGCAACTGGATGCGGCCAAACAGGAGTTCGAGCTGGTTCAGGAGCAGCTGGACGATATTCTGATGGGGGTTCCCAATATTCCCCATGAGTCAGTCCCGGTGGGTAACGACGAAGCACAGAATGAGGAAGTCCGTCGCTGGGGAGAACCTGCAGGTTTTGATTTCGAGGTCAGGGATCACGTCGATCTGGGCGAAGGGCTCGGCGGTATGGAACTGGATGCAGCAGTCAAACTGTCAGGTTCGCGGTTCGCCGTGCTACGCGGGCCATTAGCGCGTCTGCATCGCGCCCTGATTCAGTTTATGCTGGAATTGCATACCGGGAAGCACGGCTACCAGGAATGTTATGTCCCGTACCTGGTGAATGCCGACAGCCTGCGTGGTACCGGTCAGTTGCCCAAGTTCGAGGACGATCTGTTTGCCAGCCGGGGAGAGCCCCCTTTATACCTGATTCCGACCGCCGAAGTACCGCTCACCAACCTGGTGCGTGGGGTGATTCTGGAGTCCGACCAGCTACCGTTACGGCTGACAGCACACACACCGTGCTTCAGGTCCGAGGCTGGTTCCTACGGCAAGGATACCCGCGGTCTGATTCGTCAGCACCAGTTCGAAAAAGTGGAACTGGTGCAGGTTGTACGGCAGCAGGATTCCTATCAGGTCCTGGAGGAGCTTACCGGCCATGCGGAAACTGTGCTGCAGCAGCTGGGGCTGCCATACCGCGTCATGACCCTGTGTAGCGGTGATCTGGGGTTCTCGTCGGCAAAAACCTATGACCTGGAAGTCTGGTTACCCGGCCAGCATGCCTATCGGGAGATTTCATCCTGCAGTAATTTCGAGGACTTTCAGGCGCGACGCATGCAGGCGCGCTGCCGTAATCCGGAAACCGGCAAACCGGAACTCGTACATACCATTAACGGGTCCGGATTGGCTGTGGGGCGCACCCTGGTGGCGATCATGGAAAACTATCAGCAAGCCGATGGATCGATACGGATTCCCGAGGTTTTGCAGCCTTATCTGGGTGGGCAGAGTTTAATCACAGGCAATACATAGGTGGCGGCGGGATTTTCGCTAAGCACCGGGGTACAGGTGTTTGACAGGGAGCAACACAACTATTCGAATAAACCCGCCTGAGACGGTCTGTCAATCGAGGTCAGCGCAACCTGCGCACGCCCGCTTCAGGTCTGGTCTGAGATTTCGATCAGGGTTTCATCGGGGTTCACGCTGTCGCCTTTGGAAACATTTATAGCGGAGACAGTTCCGGAGATCGGCGCCTGAATTTCGGTTTCCATTTTCATGGCTTCGGTGACCAGTACCGGATCGCCGGCCTGTACAGCATTGCCGACCTCCACCAGAACATCGATCACGGTACCCGGCATGGAGGTGGCGACATCGCCTGGTTTGGTGGCTTTCGGGTGTTTGCTGCCCTTTACCGGTGTACTGCCAGTGTCCGGACTTTCTTCGAGCTCTGAGAGCGTCTCGATCAGTATTTCTTCCGGTACACCATCAACCGTCATGTAGAAAGGCCGATCCTGCTGGGTATGATGCCCGGTGCCGGTGATCTGGATATGGTGGGTTTCACCGTGCAGGGTAACGTTGAACTCGGTCGGTCTCGCGCCGGTGTTGCCGGGCTGTGAGATGGGCTCAAGAAGTTCGGGAACCAGGGTTCCCGCCGCACGCTGTTCGAGAAAGTCACGACCGAGATCCGGAAACATCGCGTAGGTCAGCACATCCTCATCATTACCGGCCAGTTCTCCAATGCTGTTGCGCAGGCTGTCCATTTCATCATCCAACAGGTCAGCTGGCCGGGTATCGATAACATCCTCGTTACCGATCGCCTGCTGGCGCACAATACTGTTGACGATACCCGGTGCGCGCCCGTAGCGGCCCTGCAGGTACAGCTTTGTCTCATTGCTGATGGTTTTATAGCGTTCCCCGGTCAGAACATTGAGAACAGCCTGGGTGCCGACAATCTGCGAGGTGGGCGTTACCAGCGGCGGGTAGCCCAGGTCTTCCCTGACCCGCGGAATTTCCTGCAATACCTTTTCAATGTGATGCAAGGCACCCTGTTCACGTAACTGTGTGTACAGATTTGAAATCATGCCGCCCGGAACCTGATAGATCTGTACCCGCGTGTCCAGTCCCGTCATCTCGCTTTCGAACTGGTGGTATTTCTTGCGAATTTCCTTGAAATAGAAGCCGATCTCCTGCAGCGCCTTCAGGTCGAGTCCAGTGTCGTAGGCCGTACCCCCGAGCGCTGCCACCATACTTTCGGTGGGCGGATGCGAGGCGCCGCTGGCAAACGACGAAATGGCTGTATCGATGTGGGTACAGCCATTCTCAATCGCCTTCAGCTGACACATTTCCGCGGTGCCTGCGGTGGCATGACAGTGCAGATGGATAGGAAGGGAAACTGCATTGCGCAATTCAGCAACCAGTTCCGCGGTGACCATAGGCGTCAGCAGGCCTGCCATATCCTTGATGGCGATACTATCGCATCCCAGATCGGCCAACTGTTTTGCCATAGTCACAAACTGGGGAATGCTGTGTACCGGGCTGGTGGTATAGCAGATAGTGCCCTGGGCATGTTTACCTGTTTCTATTACGGCGGCGATAGCGGTTTCCAGGTTGCGTACATCGTTCAGGGCATCAAAGATACGGAACACGTCAATGCCGTCTTGCGCGGCTTTCTGAACGAAGGCACATACGACATCATCCGAATAATGGCGGTAACCGAGCAGGTTCTGTCCGCGCAGCAACATCTGCAGGCGGGTGTTGGGTAAAGCGTCGGCCAGTGTGCACAATCGTTCCCACGGGTCTTCCTTCAGGTAACGAATACAGGCATCGAAGGTTGCCCCACCCCAGACTTCCAGAGACCAGTAGCCTATTTTGTCGAGGCGCGCACAAATCGGCAGCATGTCTTCCGTACGCATTCGGGTTGCGATCATGCATTGATGGGCATCGCGCAGAATGACATCTGTTACATGTACCTTAGGCATCTTTGTTTCCATCGTCCTTCATTGTCAATTGAATGCAGCGAACAAGCTAAATGAGCCTGCCAGTATGTAGCCGCATTATGTCCTGTTCCGACGTACCGGGTGCGTTTTCGTGGCGTTAACAGCCCCTAGTAGCCTGCATGTGCAGCGACTGCGGCAGCAACCACCGCTGCCAGCTCGCGTGCCGGCCGACTGGTCTTGTAGTTCACCAGTTCTGGATGGCTTTCCACAAAACTGGTGTCAAACTGTCCAGCACGAAATTCCGCTACGTTTAATACTTCAAGATAGTACGGGATCGTTGTCTTGACACCATAGACGCCGGTGTCCTGCAGTGCACGGCGAGCCCGGTTGAGTAACTCGCTCCAGTCAAGCGCCCAGACGGTGATTTTTGCACACATGGAATCGTAATAGGGCGGAATGTCATAGCCGGTAAAGATAGCGGTATCGGTACGCACTCCGGGACCGCCGGGCGCAAAGTAACGGGTGATCCTGCCGAAGCTGGGTAGAAAGTCGTTTTTCGGATCTTCCGCGTTGATCCTGAATTGCATGGCAAACCCGCGCCGTTTGATGTCATCCTGTTTGAATGACAAGGGTTTGCCTTCGGCAATTCGAAACTGTTCGCGAACAATATCAATACCTGTGATGCTCTCCGTTACAGTATGTTCAACCTGCAGGCGCGTGTTCATCTCCATGAAATAGAACTGCTGGTTTTCATCCATAAGAAATTCGACAGTGCCGGCATTCTGGTAGCCGACAGCCTGGGCGGCTCTCACCGCATAGTCTCCGATTTTGGCGCGTTGCTCATCGCTAAGCTGCGGGGATGGCGCGATTTCGATAAGTTTCTGGTGGCGTCGCTGGATGGAACAGTCGCGTTCAAACAGCTGGACAACATTACCGTGCTGGTCGGCAAGTATCTGAACCTCGATATGGCGCGGACGCTCCACACATTTTTCCAGGAAAATCTCGGCACTGCCAAATGCCTTGCGGGCTTCTGACAGTACCCGTTCATAATATCGAAGCAGTTCTGCTTCACTGTTGCAGCGGCGAATACCGCGGCCACCACCTCCCGACGTCGCTTTCAGCATGACCGGATAACCGATGTCGGCGGCCAGTGCCACAGCTTCGTCAACGCCGGACAGGTTTGCATCGCTGCCGGGCACCACTGGCACGCCTGCGGCCTGCATACTCCGGCGTGCCTCTATTTTGTTGCCCATGTTGCGGATGACGTCCGCGCTGGGTCCGATGAATCTGATGCCCCGGCGTTTGCAGATGTGGGCGAGTTCAGGATTTTCAGACAGAAAACCGTAGCCGGGGTGCAGGGCGTCACAACCGCTGGCGACGGCGAGATTGACGATGCGATGGGCGTTCAGGTACCCGGCGACTGGATCGGGACCTATGTTGTAGGCCTCCGTGGCCTTCTTGACGTGCAGCGCATGGCGGTCAGCGTCGGCGTAGATCGCCACCGATTCAATGTCGGATTCCTGGCAGGCACGCACAATTCTGACCGCGATTTCACCCCGGTTAGCGATGAGGATCTTTTTAATCAAGCGTCACCCAATCTGAGACAGTCCCGTAGAGGATAACGGAATTTTAGGCGGGCTGCCCGGCATTTGCCAAAAGAGCTTGTTTTTCTACGCAAAACGCGGCTGGCTGTCAACCACTGACGGGGGTATGGCAGTTTAATTAACATGGAGATTTTTCAGCATCTTAGCTTTGACACGCCAACCATCCAGCAGGTATCATGCCGCGCTTATGTTGGATTGTTTGCCGGAGAATATCGAGCCCGTGGGGCTTGCGGATGTCGGACGCTCCTTTCGAGGCGAAGTGCCCGTCAGTCAACTTGAGCGGCTGTTGCCGTCGTTATCGTCCGCAGATGGTGTGTTGAAGGTGCAGTTGGATTTCCGCCTGGACGAGCGGTGCATTCGTACCTTGAAAGGGACCATCGAGGGCACTGTGGGCCTGGTCTGTCAGCGCTGTTTGCAGGCGCTGCGGTTGCCGCTCGACCTGGTTTTTCGCCTGGGCATTGTTACCAGCGAGGCAGATATCGACCGGCTTCCCGACGGCTATGAACCATTGCTGGTATCGGGAGAGCCGCTACGGACGTTCGATGTCGTCGAGGATGAGGTCATGCTCGCGCTGCCGGCGTTTCCACTCCACGAAGGTGGGCAGACCTGTGTGATGGCTTATGAAAACCCGCCGTTACCGGTAAAAGAC
>JBDNAP010000118.1:0-3931 GCA_039768325.1 Thiogranum sp. | reverse complement strand
ACCACCACCTCGCGGATCACAATCGGTGGGTCTTCCTGGCGGGGGAAATCAAAGAATTGAATCAAACCGATAATGATGACCGAGGCAATGAAAACCATGGTCAGCCGGTTGCTATCCAGGGAAAATTTTGTAATGACGGACATGGACGCGACTCTTTTCCGGTCGAAAGTGCTTTTGTTATTGTTCCATCAGCCTGACTTTCTGGCCGTCCCTTAAGAAACTGACGCCGGCAACCGCGATAATGTCACCCGCCTGCAAACCACTGGTAACGACAACATCGCTGTCGCGGATGCCATCATCCTCGATCGAGGTTCGCCTCAGTGTCGATGTCTCGGCGTCATAGACAAACACGAAATTCCCGCCATCAGCACCACCGGGAGAAAGCGCGCCAACCGGGATCAGGTAAGCATCATCGCCCTCATCACCACCCAGCAACAGCACCACTTCCGCGGTAATACCAGGCCGTATGCGCGCATTGTCGGTGTCGGCTTCAATGGTCACTTTGACCGGGAAGGCATTCGCCGCACCGGCAACGGTGCTGATTTCACTGACAATGCCCTTGTGGAACTGTCCGGCAATGGACGGAAAGCGGATTTCGCCGGGCAGCCCGAGGTAAACCTGATCGATCTCGGACTCGGGAACACTGATCGCTGCTTCCATGACTCCTTGAACATAGAGGACAAACATTTTTTGCCCGCGGTTGACTTCCTGGAAGGGATCTACATGGCGTTCGGCAATGGTGCCGTCAAAGGGCGCATAGAGCGTGGTGCGTTCCAGGTCTCTCTTCGCCAGGTTGAGACGCGAGGTGCTGTAACTCAGGTTCTGGCGCGCACTGGCGTAGGCGGCTTCGCTCTGTTCAAGCGAGCGCTCGGTAATGGCACCCCGGTCCTGCGCGGCAATCCGCTGCTGGCGCTCCAGATCCCGCCGCGCGTCTCCGAGTGCAACCTCGGCGCTCGCCACCCCCGCCTCGGCGGCCTCCACGTTCAACTTGTAGGTACGTTCGTCCAGTACTGCCAGCACCTGACCCTTGGAGACGCTCTCCCCCACAGCCACCTTAACGTCCTGTACATTTCCGGGCACCTCGAAACTGATGTTTGAGGTATCCGCTGCCTCCACCACGCCCGAAAAACGGCGCATTTTCCCGGATGCCGGTTCGGAAACAGTCACCGTCCTTATCGCCCGCACGGTTTCGACGGGCGTTGGCGGCGGCTCGCTGCATGCGGTTAATGCTGAGAAAAGGACTACGAGTGGCAACACCCGTGTTCGTTGTGAGGAAAGCGACATCGGCATCATTCTGATTCTCTTGTTGATTTTACGCCGCCAGCGCCAGGCAACGTATTTTTGTCAGTATATAACCTTCCGACAGGCTGTGCATGCTTCTGAATTGATCCCCTCACCCCAACCCTCTCCCGGGTGGGAGAGGGAGTGATAATCGGTCGAATGGCCGATCGATCCAGCTTTCAGCCGTAAACGTAAGCCACCGGCTTTAGCCGGTGGAGTGTTCACCCGCGCGAATCAGTCACCCAGTCGAGCACCTGCCGTTCCAGGTAATCATAGAACGGGTTGTACCTGAGACGCAGCAGCCAGTCGGCGGGGATTTTCAGCAAGCCGCGCTCACCCTGTATGGCCATCTCACCCAGAAACAGCACATCGTCATTGCCGGTGGGACGCTGACCGTATAGCGGATCGTCCGGCGGGAAGGGCAGCGCCACATGGGACAGCGAAATCACACCGCGCGGCCAGGCAAGCGCCAGCGGCTCGGTGCTGGATACCTCGGCCGAAAACGGCGCCTTGTGGCGAGCCATCACCGTGGCACTCTCCGGGTTCTCATTGGTCACCAGGGTCACCGCAAACGGCAACGTCGCATCGTCCATGACGCGCGCCGTTAACGGGCCCGGGTCGGAGACCAGCAAGCTGGATTTCATGGCAAAGCGGTTGATGTCGAACAACACCAGTGCATGACGCTTCGGCGCCAGGCGTATCAGTAAGCGCTCAACCACGGCATCTGTTGACACCGTGGCATCGACCGTGGATTTCAGGATGAGGATCGGCGGCATCATCGCGCTTGAAGTGGAGTCACCCCGGGCCGCGATGCGCCGAGCCACCGAACGCGTCAGGCTGTGAACCTGCTCACCGGCATTGGTGGGGAAGGAGTTGTACTTGTAGGGATCGAATTCAGGCTGAACCTGCAACCAGGCGAGCCCTCCCAGACCGGGCGTGACCGACAAGCGGCGCTTCCACTTCGCCAGTCCGGCCGCCGGGCTGACACCGATGGCCGGTGAAATCAGCACCAGGCTTGCAGGCATCGGCGCGGCACTGCCCTGCTCCGCATCCAGGGCGAAGTTGAGCGCCAGCGGGGCCCCAGTCGAATAGCCGATGATATGGATCGGTTTCTCCCCTACTGTTGCGCTGAGGTGTTGCATTCCCAGGCGCACCGCAGCGGCCATGTCCTGCCAGCTGACACGGGTAAGCCCGGAGGGTGCGGTACCGTGACCGGGCAGGCGCAGTCCAAGCACCTGGAAACCGCGCCGGTTTAGAGCCCCGCCCAGGGCCCGCAGGCTGTAGGGCGAATCGGACATACCGTGCAACAGCAATACCCCGCCGGCCGGTGCGTCGGCGTCGAGCTCGAAGCTGCGGTTCCAGTTGGGCTGACGCTGCAGCGGATCGGCGGCGCTGCCGGCACTGTAACGCACCAGCGCATACTCGGGCCCGCTTGCGGTGTGCGCGTAGACTTCTTCCTCCAGCTGCGCGAACAGCTCGTCCTCCAGCCGCCGGTAATCATCGAAGTTCCGGATCTCATCCGCTTTTTGTGCGGTGAATTCTGCACTCAGTTTCTCGGTGTGCCAGGGCTTCAGGGCCGGACCGCTGCATCCCTTGACATAGAGCAGCGTGATCGTGCCGGCCAGACAGACTAATACACCACAGGTGAGACACCGTCTGATACGTTTAAGCCTGGAACCCATTTTTCTTATACCTCGTTGTTACCGGCCGCGGGTCAGCACCGAGTAAACAGCGCCATCGGGTGTCTGGATCTGGTAGACCAGCCGGTTGCGGGGCGTATCGCTGTTGACCAGCCGCAAAAACAGATCGTCGAAAAACTCCGGTGTCTCCAGGCTGAAGTTATGGAAGTTACGCGTGCGGTTGACTGGTGTGACATCCACAAGGGCGACTAAATCGCTGTCCGGGTCGACCAGGTCCGCCACCCTGCTGGCCTCTTCCAGCTGATCGGGGCTGAGCGTGCTTTCGCCGCGCCGCGGCCCCCGGTTGATGATACGGCTGACCAGCAATGCCCGGTCGTTGGAGGAAACATACACTGTCAGATGCCGTGCCAGCGCGGCGATCTCTTTTTTGAACTGCTGGTCAAATTCTTCGTGATCGACATCGGGTGCCGTCAGCACCACATCCTCGATTTCGGTCTGGCTGTCAGCCAGGTCAGTCTCGCGGTAGAGCACATGAAAGGCATCGGCGACCACCTGGCCACCCATGCTGTTGGCAAGCAGCCACAGCCGCTCCGGCTGGACTTCCCGTATCACCAGCTCAAGGGTACGGGCCAGTTCCGCCCCGGACGCTTTCGCGACATCGCGTGCGCGCCGGTAACCGGACAGCGACGAACCCTGGTCGCCGGGCCAGTCAAACAACAACACCGGTGCATTGATGTCCAGCACGTGTCCCAGGAAAGCGGTCTTGCGCAGGGCGGACGGATAGCGTTCCCTGAAGCCGTGCACGATAACCAGCAGCGCACGATGCGGAGAGTCCTCCACCCGCTCGCGCAATTGCTCGACAAACGCCGCCTGCTCGAGTGGGCGGACACTCTTCAAATTGATTTCTTTGTTTTGAAACCATTCGGTCGGATTGATGAGCATGCCAAGCCCCAGGCTGGGTTTTATCTCAGCATCAAAATTTCCAAACTTGAGTGACGCCTCCCGGTCTT
>JBDNAP010000605.1:0-9057 GCA_039768325.1 Thiogranum sp. | reverse complement strand
GGGAAGGTGCCGGAATCAGTTGGACCCAGCGCGCCGGGTGGCCGGAAAATCGATCTGCTTCAGTTCGCCGCTCTGCTTGTCAGTGGCGGGCCGGAAACGTACCATGCGCTTTATTTTCCGTTGCGGAGAGCTTGATGTTTCACGGCAGTATGGTTGCGCTGGTTACGCCGATGCGCGAAGGCGGCGCGGTGGACGATGACAGCCTGGAAGCACTCATCGAATTCCATGTCGCTGAAGGCACCGACGCCATTGTCGCGGTGGGTACCACTGGTGAATCTGCAACGATCGACGAAAAGGAGCACTGTGCCCTGTTGCGTCGTATCGTGGCACAGGTCCGCGGGCGCTTGCCCGTGATTGCGGGAACCGGGGCCAATTCCACACAGGAAGCCATTGATTTGACCCGCTGCGGAATGCAGGCGGGGGCGGATGCCTGCCTGCTGGTGACCCCATACTACAATAAACCCACCCAGGAAGGACTCTATCAGCACTACAAGGCCGTTGCCGAGGCGGTGCCGGTCCCGCAGATTCTGTACAACGTACCGGGACGGACGGTATGTGATTTATTGCCGGAAACGGTGCAGCGCCTGGCGCCGATTTCCAACATAGTCGGTATCAAGGAGGCGACAGGTGATCTTGGGCGTGGCAAACAGATCCTGGATACCTGCGGAGATCAGCTGGATCTTTACAGCGGCGACGATGCCACGGCCATGGAGCTGATCCTGCTGGGCGCAAAGGGCGATATTTCGGTGACCGCGAATGTGGCACCCGGAGCCATGCACGAGATGTGTGCTGCTGCACTGTCCGGGGATCGTGTGTTGGCGGAGCAGATCGACCAGCGACTGCGGGTTTTGCACGAGGAACTCTTTGTTGAATCCAGTCCTATCCCGGTGAAATGGGCATTGCACGAGATGGGGCTGATCCCGCCCGGGCTGAGATTGCCGCTGACACCGCTCGCCCCCCGCTATCGTCAGCGTGTTCGGGACGCCCTGCGGCAGGCTGGTGTCGTACAGACAGCGGATGCCTAGCGCGCGGTCTCATAGTGGATTTAAAAAAGGTTGGTTTGTTGTCTATGCGTCGAAGTGAATTCAGGGGCCGGGTGTGGTTGGCGGTCGTCATGCTGCCGTCGATAACGGCCTGTAGCTGGTTGGACAGTGTTTTCCCCGATCGCAGCAGGGATTATAAAAAGGCCGAGCCCAGCCGCTCCCTGGAGGTCCCACCCGATCTCACCACCACGCCGGTCACCGATGGTCTGGTGGTGCCAACTGATTCGACCACGTTATCCGGCTATACCACCGCCCGCAAAACATTTGGCGATCGTGCCGGTGACAACACGGTACTGCCCAGTCAGGAATCGTTGAGCCTGGAGCGATACCAGGACAAGGCCTGGCTGGTCGTGCAGGGTGACCCTGCAGCGGTGTGGCCGGAAGCCAGGGAATTCTGGCTGGAAAACGGCTTTTTCATTATGACTGAAGATCCTGCCACAGGGATTCTGGAAACCGACTGGGCGGAAAATCGTGCAAAAATTCCGCAAGGGCCGATACGCAGGCTGGTCGGGCGGGTATGGGATCAGGCTTATTCGTCAGCTTATCGGGATCGTTACCGGATGCGCCTGGAGCGTGGTGAGAAGCCAGGCACCACCGAACTGTTCATTACCCATCAGGGTGTGGAAGAGATTCTCACCAACGAGAGCGATGAAAGCGCGACTGTGTGGGGGCCGCGGCCTAAAGATCCGGGGCTGGAATCGGCAATGCTCAAGCGCATGATGATCTATCTCGGTGTGCAACCGGAGCAGGCGGAGCAGATGCTGGCCGAGGAAAAACCCGTCCAGATACATGCGGAACTGGTGCAGCAGGATTCCGGACAGGCCACACTGGTGGTGCACGACGATTATTCAAAAGCCTGGCGTAATGTGGGCATTGTGCTGGATCGAGTGGATTTTGCCGTCGAGGATCGTGATCGCCTGCAGGGGATTTACTACGTCCGCTACAACGATCCGCTCAAAGGTCAGAAAGACAAGGGCTTGCTTTCCAAGCTGGCCTTCTGGTCATCGGATGACGAGCAGCAGGTCCAGCATTACCAGATCAAACTGGAGGATGATGGCGCCGACACCCGGGTGGTGGTTTTAAATGAAGAGGGTGACCCCGAGAGCTCGGTAACCGGTGTGCGCATCCTTACGCTGTTGTATGAAGAGCTGAAATAAAGCCGCGATGCGTTTTGCATCCCTGGGTAGTGGCAGTAAGGGTAACGCCACACTGGTGGAAGTGGGTGATACATGCCTGTTGATCGACTGCGGCTTTTCCTGTCTGGAGGCGGAAAAGCGTCTTGCCGGCCTGGCGCTGCAGCCAGGTGATGTGGCGGCCATTCTGGTCACCCACGAACACAGCGATCATATCTCAGGTGTGGCCCGCCTTTCGCGCCGTTATGGTATTCCCGTGTGGATGACTGCCGGTACTGAAGCGGCGCATAAAGGCGGTAAGCTGGCCGAGTGGCATTGTTTCAATGCCCACCAGCGCTTTGCAATCGGTGATGTGCTGATTCAGCCGTTCCCGGTGCCGCACGATGCGCGTGAGCCCTGCCAGTTTGTTTTTTCCGACGGTGTCAGGCGTCTGGGCCTGCTGACGGACACCGGCACCGTGACCCCACATATTGTCCGGGCGCTTGATCAGCTGGACGCACTGATTCTGGAATGCAACCACGACCCTGAATTGCTCGCCAGCGGGTCGTATCCGTGGCACCTCAAAAAGCGCGTCGGTGGCCCACTCGGTCATCTGAGTAATCAGCAAGCGGCTGATTTATTAACGCAAATAGACGTCAGTCGCTTGCAACACCTGATTGCTGCACACCTCAGCGAAAACAACAACAGCCCGCATCTGGTGCGCCAGCTACTGTCGCTTGTGCCGGATTGCCGGCACGCGGAAATTCTGGTTGCCGATCAGCCGGCCGGTATGCCTTGGAAGACCCTGGAATGATACACCCCGTCTGCCGGGTTTGCTGTGCTGGACGACGAGGTCAGGCAGTTAGCCGCCCTGGAGTTGGTGGAACTCGTCAGCACCGCGAAACGTTCGCTTACCAATAAGCTCATCGCGGCTGTTTCACAGGATAGTCCCTGTCAGCACCAGGCGGGCGGCTGTACCGGCTGCAGGCCATCCAGTATCATTAAAGACTTTCGTGGGGAGAGATCGCAAATCTGCCCGCGGATTGAATCTGTTCCCGGCTTAAAAAGAGAAAATCAATGCTGCAATTGCTCGGTGCAAACGCCTTTTCCCCATTTCGTCTTCGAAAGCGCGCCGAGCAGATCCGGCGGACTGTGGCCGGTGTCACCGGTCTGGCAGCGCATTTCGTGCATTTTGTCGAGCTTGAGCAGGAACTGACTACCGATCAGCATGAGGTTTTGCTGAAGTTGCTGGACTGCCAGGGAACCGATTTGAAATTTGTTCAGGGTGGGTTTTCGCGTTGGGTCGTGCCACGCATCGGTACCATTTCACCCTGGTCCAGTAAAGCGACAGATATTGCCCATAACTGTGGCCTGGTATCGGTCAAGCGTATTGAACGGGGTATCCGTTATGATCTGACGCTCGAAGGCGGGAGAGTGCTCGATGACGAGGCGGTGCATTCAATAGACGCCGTGTTGCACGACAGAATGACTGAGTCGGTGCTGACTCGTGCCGAAGACGCGCCGGTGTTGTTTCGGCAGGCCGAACCAGCAGCGGTGGTCAGTATTGATATTCTGCAAAGTGGTCGGGGGGCGCTGGAACGCGCCAACGTCGACCTGGGACTGGCTTTGTCCAGCGAAGAGATCGATTACCTGTTAGACAGTTTCATGTCGCTGGAGCGCAACCCGACCGATGTGGAATTAATGATGTTTGCGCAGGCCAATTCAGAGCATTGCCGTCACAAGATTTTCAACGCCAGCTGGATTGTTGATGGCGAAGAACAGGCGACCACCCTGTTTGACATGATTCGCGCCAGTTATAAGGCCAATCCGGACGGTATCCTGTCCGCCTACCACGACAATTCTGCAGTGCTGCAAGGGCAAGCGGCAAAACGTTTTCTGGTCAATCCGGAAACGGGCGAGTACCAGGCCTGCCGGGAGGATGCTCATATCCAGATCAAGGTGGAAACCCACAATCACCCCACGGCGATCGCACCGTTTCCCGGTGCGGCAACCGGCTCGGGTGGTGAAATTCGTGACGAAGGCGCTACCGGCCGTGGCGCCAAACCCAAGGCGGGATTGTGTGGCTTTTCGGTGTCCAATCTTCGTATCCCGGATTTTGTCCAGCCCTGGGAAACCAATCACGGCAAGCCGGAACGTATCGTATCCGCCATCGATATCATGATCGAGGGGCCACTGGGTGCAGCCGCATTTAACAACGAATTTGGCCGGCCCAATCTGTGCGGTTATTTCCGCACCTATGAAGAACAGGTGCCAGGGCCGGCAGGGCATGAACTGCGTGGTTATCACAAGCCCGTCATGATCGCCGGTGGTTATGGAAACATTCGCACCGAGCATATCGAGAAGCTGGATATTCCCGCTGGATCGCAGATTGTTGTGCTGGGCGGTCCGGCCATGTTGATCGGTCTGGGCGGTGGCGCCGCATCGTCGATGTCCAGTGGCAGCAGCTCGGAACAACTGGATTTTGCCTCTGTACAGCGTGGCAATCCTGAAATGGAGCGGCGTTGTCAGGAAGTCATCGACCGCTGCTGGGCCATGGGCGGGGATAACCCGATATTGTCCATCCATGATGTCGGTGCCGGCGGTTTATCAAACGCACTACCTGAACTGGTGAACGATGCAGGCCGGGGCGGTGCGTTTGAACTACGCGCGGTGCCCAACGATGAACCCGGTATGTCACCGATGCAGATCTGGTGTAACGAATCCCAGGAACGCTACGTTTTGGCGGTGCCCGCCGAGCGCATGGATGAGTTTCAGGCATTGTGTGAACGGGAGCGCTGTCCGTTTGAAGTGCTGGGAGAAGCGACCGGGGAACAGCAACTGGTAGTGGGTGATGGTTACTTTGACAATACACCGATCGATTTGCCGATGTCGGTGTTACTCGGCAAGCCGCCCAAGATGTTGCGCGACGTCCACCACCGTACCTTTGCCAAGCCCGAACTGGATTTGCCGTCCGATCTGACCGAAATGGGCTACCGGGTTTTGCATCTGCCGGCAGTCGCCAGCAAACAGTTTTTGATTACCATTGGTGACCGCAGCGTGACCGGTCAGGTGGTACGTGACCAGATGGTCGGTCCCTGGCAGGTTCCGGTGGCCGATGTGGCGGTAAGCTGCTCGGATTATCAGGGCTATTGCGGCGAAGCCATGGCCATGGGCGAGCGGCCGCCGCTGGCGCTGATCCATCCGGCTGCATCCGGCCGCATGGCGGTGGCTGAGGCTATTACCAACATGGCGGCAGCTGATATTGAAAACCTGTCGAAGATCCGCCTGTCAGCAAACTGGATGGCGCCGGCGGGTCATCCGGGTGAGGATGCGGCTTTGTTTGATACCGTGCGCGCCGTCGGTGAAGAACTGTGTCCCCGGCTCGGTATCGCCATTCCTGTCGGTAAAGATTCGCTGTCCATGAAAACGGTCTGGCAGGAAGAGGGTGAAGAGCGTTCAGTAACCGGTCCTTTGTCACTGATCATCACGGCTTTTGCACCGGTTAAGGATGTACGCCTGACGCTGACGCCGCAGTTGTGCTCCGATCATGGCGATACCGATCTTGTTCTTGTCGATCTGGGTAAGGGACGAAACCGCCTGGCCGGCTCGGCGCTGGCCCAGGTCTACAAACAGATTGGTCATCATGCCCCTGATCTGGATGATCCCGATTCGTTGAAAGATTTCTTTGCAGCTATCCAGGATCTCCGTCGGGCAGGTCTGTTACTGGCTTATCACGACAGGTCGGATGGCGGCCTGCTCGCAACTCTGTGTGAAATGGCATTTGCGGGTCACTGTGGCCTGGAAGTCCACCTGGATGATCTGGGTGAAGATCATCGGGCGGCACTGTTCAGTGAAGAGCTGGGTGCTGTTTTACAGGTTCGTCACTGTGATACCGACACGGTACTGGAAACACTGCGGGAAGCCGGACTGGGCAGGCACAGCCATGTCATCGGTGAGTTGCGCAATGACGACCGCATCGTGTTCACCTACGCACGTAAGCCGGTATTTGATGAAAGTCGCCCGGATCTGCAGCGAGCCTGGGCCGCAACCAGTTACAGGGTGCAGCGCATTCGTGATAACCCGGATTGCGCGGAGCAGGAATATGCGTCCCTGCTGGATAGTGATGACCCGGGTATACAACCCGGACTCAGTTTCGACGTCGAAGAAAACCCTGCAGCCGCGATGATCGCCAGTGGCGTACGCCCCAGCATTGCCATCCTGCGTGAGCAGGGTGTCAACGGTCAGGTGGAGATGGCCGCGGCGTTTGATGCAGCGGGTTTCAGCTGTCACGATGTCCACATGAGCGATATCATCGAAGGGCGTACCGATCTCTCGGGCTTCAGCGGGCTGGTAGCTTGCGGCGGTTTTTCTTACGGAGACGTTTTAGGCGCCGGCCAGGGTTGGGCCAAATCGGTTTTGTTCAATTCACGCGCGCGTGATGCTTTCAGCGCATTCTTCGCACGGCGGGACAGCTGGGGTTTGGGTGTCTGTAACGGCTGTCAGATGATGTCGGGCCTGAAAGGCATGATATCGGGTGCGGCACACTGGCCGCGTTTTGTGCGCAACAGCTCGGAACAGTTTGAAGCGCGATTCTCCCTGGTGGAAATTCTCCCCACACCCTCGTTACTGCTGGACGGCATGGCAGGTTCCAGATTGCCGATCGCCGTTGCCCACGGAGAAGGCCGCGCTGAGTTTGAAAATCCGCAGGCGGCCGGCAAGCTTGTGGGTCAAAACAGGGTGGCATTGCGTTATCTTGATCATTACGGTGAGGCCACCGAAAAGTACCCCTTCAATCCCAATGGTTCGGCGCTGGGCATTACCGGCCTGACCAGCGACGACGGCCGGTTTACCATCATGATGCCGCACCCGGAGCGCGTGTTCCGCACTGTGCAGAACTCCTGGCACCCCGACGAATGGGGTGAAGACGGCCCCTGGATGCGCATGTTCCGCAATGCCCGCGTGGCAGTGGGCTGAATTTGAAGCCCGGTGGTTATACGTACCGGCTCTAGCCCGCATCCCTCGGCAATTGCTCCTGAATGGGTCACTATCAGTGGCGGGCGCTAACTGAGTCGCTTGTATTTTATCCGGTGTGGCTGATCTGCATCATCTCCCAGGCGCTTTTTGCGGTCGGCTTCGTAATCGGCATAGTTGCCTTCAAACCACTCAACCTGGCTGTCACCCTCAAAGGCCAGAATATGCGTGGCAATACGATCCAGAAACCAGCGATCATGAGAAATAACCACGGCGCAGCCGGGGAAGTCGAGCAGAGCCTCTTCCAGTGCGCGCAGGGTTTCGACATCCAGATCGTTGGTCGGTTCGTCGAGCAGCAGCAGGTTGCCGCCGCTCCTCAGCAGCTTGGCCAGATGGACACGATTGCGCTCGCCGCCGGATAAATCACCCACGCGCTTCTGCTGTTCCGTGCCGCCGAAATTGAAGCGTGAGACATAAGCGCGCGAGTTAACCGTGTATTTCCCTATGCTGATGATGTCCTGACCATCGGCGATCTCTTCCCAGACAGTTTTGTTGTCGTCCAGTGCATCGCGGCTCTGGTCCACACAGGCGATTTGCACGGTTTCACCGATACGCAGTTCTCCACCATCAACCGGTTCGTTGCCGGTCAACATCCGGAACAGGGTGGTTTTACCGGCACCGTTAGGTCCGATGATGCCAACGATACCGCCCTGTGGCAGCTTGAAACTCAGATCGTCCACCAGCAGCCGGTCGCCAAAACCTTTGCGAATATGATTGGCTTCTATGACCAGTTCACCGAGGCGTGGACCGGGCGGAATATAGAGTTCCTTGGTTTCATTGCGTTTCTGCGCCTCCTGTGAAGACAGTTCCGCAAAGCGGGCAAGGCGGGCCTTGCTTTTTGCGTGACGGCCTTTGGGGTTGCTGCGCACCCACTCCAGTTCCGCTTTCATGGCTTTCCGGCGCGCGCTTTCGGTTTTCTCTTCCCGCTCCAGACGCGTTTCCTTCTGTTCCAGCCAGGATGAATAGTTGCCTTCCCAGGGAATGCCATGGCCGCGGTCCAGCTCCAGAATCCAGCCGGCGACGTTATCCAGAAAGTAACGATCGTGGGTGACGGCAACCACGGTGCCCGGGTATTCATGCAGAAAGCGCTCCAGCCAGGCGACACTCTCCGCATCAAGATGGTTGGTCGGTTCGTCGAGCAGCAGCATATCGGGTTTTGACAGCAGCAGCCTGCACAATGCCACGCGGCGTTTTTCGCCACCGGACAGTTTACTGACATCGGCGTCCCAGGGCGGCAGGCGCAGTGCGTCGGCGGCCACTTCCAGGGTGCGATCCAGGTTGTGGCCATCACTGGCCTGCAGCAGGTTTTCCAGTTTAGCCTGTTCGGCAGCCAGTGCGTCGAAATCAGCATCCGCTTCTGCATAGGCGGCATAGACTTCATCCAGGCGTTTTTGTGCGTCGCTGATGTCGGACAAGGCTTCTTCGACGTTACCGCGCACGTCCTTGCTTTCGTCCAGTTGTGGCTCCTGCGGCAGGTAGCCTACCTTGATACCCTTCTGTGGGCGTGCTTCACCGTGAATCTCGGTGTCGATGCCAGCCATGATACGCAGCAGGGTGGATTTGCCTGAGCCATTCAGACCCAGTACACCGATTTTCGCGCCCGGGAAGAAGGACAGGGAAATATCGCGCAGGATTTCGCGTTTGGGCGGCACCACTTTGCCGACCTGACTCATGGTATAGACGTACTGGGCCATAGCCTCTCACCGCTTGTAAGGAAACAGCGGCGATTATACAGGCAGACAATACTGAGTGTTCAGTCGGCTTCACTCAAAACCCTGGTACAGGTCAAAACACCACTGCGGCATTACCTTTTCGCTTCATCAAGCACCTGATCAACCGGTTTGAACAGTAACGGCGCACCGCAATTGGCC
>JBDNAP010000604.1:0-10860 GCA_039768325.1 Thiogranum sp. | reverse complement strand
GAATGAGGGTTTATAAGGCCTGCGCAAGCTCGCCGACATGAGCTTGTGGAACACGCTGTGAATCAATCCCTGTCCGCTCGAGGGCCGCGTCCCTGCGGCCGACGGTCCCGCAAGCTCATGTCGGCTAACTTGCGCAGGCCTTATACACCCTCATTCCTTTGTGAGCTTCGTGTTGCACAATGCGGACCAAGAAATTTTTTTCAGTTCCCTGGTAACTGGTTCGGACGTCTACTGACTGTCATGTACTACTGGCGTCTGTCCGGGTTCTATTTCTTCTATTTCGCCTCGCTCGGTGCGCTGATTCCATACTGGGGGCTGTATCTCAAGTCCCTGGGCTTCGGGGTGGTGGAGATTGGCGAACTGGTGGCCATCATCATGGCGACCAAGATCATCGCGCCCAACATCTGGGGATGGATTGCCGATCAGAGCGGCCGGCGCATGCGCATCGTGCGCCTGGCCTGCCTGCTCGCGACAGTTAGTTTTGCGGGCGTTTTTTTCGGACATGGCTACTGGATGCTGGCGCTGGTGATGACGCTGTTCAGCTTCTTCTGGAATGCCGCATTGCCTCAGTTCGAGGCCACCACCCTTAACCACCTGGGTACGGAGAGCCACCGCTACAGCAGTATCCGCTTGTGGGGATCAATCGGCTTCATTATTGCAGTTGCCGGTTTGGGGGCCATATTCGAACGCACCGGAACCGGATTGTTGCCGGCCGTACTGCTTGTCCTGTTTGCGGGGATCTGGATTGCCAGCCTGCTGGTGCCGGAGCGCGATATGCCTCACCCGCAGATCGACGACGAACCCCTGCGTAAAGTGTTGACGAAGCCCGCCGTGGTTTCATTGTTACTGGTGTGCTTTCTGATTCAGGCCAGTCATGGTCCTTATTACACTTTTTTCAGTCTTTACCTGGCTGAACATGATTACAGCGAAACCGCCATCGGGCAATTGTGGGCGCTGGGGGTGGTGGCGGAAATCGGTGTTTTTCTGAAAATGCACGACTGGTTGCCCCGATTCGGGGCACGCCACCTGCTGCTGGTTGCCACGCTGTTGACGACCTTGCGCTGGATACTGATCGCCTTGTGCGTCGACCAGTTATGGATCATGATCTTCGCGCAGACACTGCACGCCGCCAGCTTCGGTGTCTATCATGCGGTAGCGATTCATCTTACTCATCAACTGTTCACGGGTCGCCACCAGGGCCGTGGTCAGGCGCTTTACAGCAGCCTGAGTTTCGGCGCCGGTGGCGCCGTCGGCAGCCTGATTGCGGGCTACCTGTGGGAGGGAGCCGGGGCGCAGTGGATGTATGCTGTGGCCGCAGCAACGGCAGCACTGGCGGGACTGATTGCATGGCGTGGTATCGATCGCCATGTATAGCGCTGAACAAGACCGGGATTGACTATGTACAGGCTGCTATGGTTCTTCACATTACTTCCGGCACTGGTACAGGCCTACGATACGCGTCTGTCCGGTTTTATCGGTGCCGAGTTGCGCGGCTTTGTCAACGATGCGCAGTTCGATGATCAGTTTGACGGATTGCAACCGTCAGCAATTGTCCAGCCCGAGTGGACGATTCTCCCTGAAAAAGGCGATGATCAATTCAGTTTCATCCCTTTTGCCAGGCTCGACAGCCGCGATAACCGGCGTAGCCATTTTGACATTCGCGAAGCCTACTGGTTGCACGTCACTGCTGATTACGAGTTGCTTGCCGGTTTCAACCGGGTGTTCTGGGGCGTGGCCGAATCGCGTCACCTGGTCGACATCATCAACCAGACCGATTTTGTCGAAGATATAGACGGTGAGGACAAGCTCGGACAGCCGATGATCAATCTTGCTACCCACCAGGACTGGGGATCGCTCAACCTGTTTGTAATGCCCTGGTTCAGGGAGCGGACTTTCCCGGGTAAGAACGGGCGTCTGCGCTTCCCCCTGGTGACGGATGGCGACCCGGACTACGACGCGAGTAATGACGAACGCCACATCGATGTGGCGCTGCGCTATTCCCACTATGCCGGCGCCTGGGACTTCGGTGTTTATTATTTCAACGGTACCGGCCGGGAGCCGAGGCTTCTCCTCAATGATAACGGCACGCGACTGGTACCTTTCTACGACCTGATCGAACAGTTTGGAACGGATATCCAGTTTACTCATGAGGGCTGGTTGTGGAAGTTTGAAGGACTCTGGCGTTCGCAGAACAGTAATCATTTCTGGGCCACGGTGGGAGGCTTCGAATATACGCTTTACCAGATCGTCGATTCGAACGCCGACCTCGGTCTGTTGCTCGAGTATTCCTGGGACGGTCGCAATAAAGATCCGGCCGAAGCGCCCCCCGTCCTTTTCGATGACGATTTTTTCCTGGGGACGCGGTTGACGCTGAATGATGTGCAGGATTCCGAGTTGTTGGTGGGTTTTGTTATCGATCGTGATACACACGCTTCGCAGCTCTCGGTTGAAGCCGAACGGCGGCTGGACAATCACTGGAAACTGGAACTGGAAAGCCGCTGGTTTCTCAATTCAGACGACGATGTGGCGACGGCATTCAAGAAGGACAGCCATGTGACATTGCGGTTGGCGCGTTATTTCTAGTGCTGCAACATTGACGAGTGCGTTGAACGGGCGAACTGTCTATGCAGCACACGCCGTGACTACGTCCATGCAGGCTCGACGGCAGCATCTATACTGCCGACGGTACTGCATAAACAGTTCGCCCGTTCAGCGCAGGGTTTGAGTCTGTTTACAGTCCGAATTGCTTTGCCGCATAAGGTGCTTTGGCGCGGATGTGGTCGCGCAGGAGTTCGGGGAAGTCGGCTACCACCGAGTCACGGACTGCCGGCAGTTCCAGCAGTTTCCGGCTCCAGGCGGCGGTCCTGGGAAGCTGTTCGGCGGGATAGAGCTGTGCGCCGAGTGCGAGAATTTCGGTCCGCATGAACAGCGGCGCCCAGGCGAAATCGACCAGTGAAAGCATCTCACCGTTGAAGTAGGGTGGTTGCTCCAGTGTGGCTTCAAGCCACTTCAGTTTCGATTTGAGTTCGTCCCTGTTGCTGTTGAAGGACTGCCTGTCTTCAGCGTGCATCTGTGCGGACAGATCCAGCAGGCAGGCGGTGCCGAATTCTATCCAGCTGCGATTCAGCGCGCGCAGCAGCGGGGCGTCCGGCAGCAGGTCTGCGTTTGCTATTTCATTCAGAAATTCGCCAATGATGGCGGATTCGAATATCACGTGCTGCTTATCGACTTTGAGCAGAGGCACTTTGCCGAAGGGCGAAATAGCCTTGAACCACTGCGGCGGGTCGGACAGGTCGATGTGGGTGAGTTTGAACGGTGTCTGTTTGTAACGCAGCGTAGTGACCGCACGTTGTACAAAAGGGCATATTTTAAAACTGACGAGTTCGAGTTCCATGTCGAAAGCTTAAATACGCCGGCCGCACACGACATTGATGCCGGTCAAGGTAATCCTGCCATTGGTGATAAAATTGCTGGCTACCTGGTACAAAATGACCCCTGGCGCTTAATAAACAGCACAGTTTTGTGTATGGTGTGTGTTTTCCGGGTAAACGGGGCATCGTGGGATTTGCTGTCCAACAATAAAGGTGAATCAAGTGTCAACATTGAACCTGATCGCGCGCGCGCTGACCGGTGCCGGTTTTCTGACTGTTTCGGCCTGTACAACGCTGGGGCCTGATTTCGAAACGCCCGATGCGGATCTGCTGGAAACCTGGGATGAACAGGGGCAGAGCCTGTCCGCCGGCCAGGAGCCGGAGAACTGGTGGGCGGGCTTCAACGACCCGGTTCTCGATCAACTGGTGCAGACCGCCTATCAACAGAATCTGCCGCTGCAGATTTCCGGATTACGCATCCTGGAAGCCCGGGCACAGCTGGGTGTCGCCATCGGCCAGCAGTACCCGCAGAACCAGCAGGTCAATGGCGCTCTGACCCGGGTGGGCTTAAGCGACAATACCGCGAATTTCGATTCATCTTTTGCTGACGATAAATATACCCAGGGCGACCTGGCCCTGGACGCTGCCTGGGAACTGGACTTCTGGGGTCGCTTCCGCCGCGGTGTCGAATCCGCCAGTGCCGACCTGGGCGCATCGATTGCCGATTACGACAGTGCCCTGGTGTCGCTGACTGCAGAAGTTGCCAGCGTCTACGTCACACTGCGAACACTGGAAGAACGCCTGGCGATCGCACTCGATAACACCAAGACCCAGCGGCGCAGTTACCAGATCGCCCGGGTTCGTTTCGAGAACGGTGCGGTCAGCGAACTGGACCCTTCGCAGGCGCTGAGCCTGTTGAAGTCTACGGAGTCCACCGTGCCGCTGCTGGAAAGCCAGATACGTCAGGTGAAATATGCACTCAGCATCCTGTTGGGTATGCCACCGAACGATCTGCGCGATATTTTGCAGGGTGAAGGCAAAATACCGCAACCACCGGTGCAGATGGACGTCGGTGTGCCCGCCGATCTGCTACGGCGACGCCCCGATATCCGCTTTGCCGAACTGCAGGCGGCTTCGCAAAGCGCGCTGATTGGCGTCGCCAGGACGGATCTGTATCCCAGGTTTGCGCTGGTCGGTTCCATCGGCCTGCTAAGCGCCGATACCGGCTCAAATGGCAACAGTGATTTTTTTGATACCGACAGCATTGGTTATAACTTCGGTCCTCAGGCTTCGTGGAATATTCTCAATTACGGACGGCTGAAAAACCAGGTCAGGGTGCAGGATGCACGCCTGGAAGCGGCGCTGGTGAATTATCAGAATATCGTTCTGCAGGCCGCCCAGGAAGTCGAGGACGGTATCAGCGGTTATCTGGGTTCCCGTGAGGAGGAGGCGTTTCTGGCGGACAGCGTGAAAGCGGCGGATCGCTCCGTCCGTCTGGCGCTGGTTCAATACCGTGAAGGCGCCGTCGATTATCAGCGTGTGCTGGATACCCAGCAGACACTGTTGTCGGTGCAGGACCGCTATACCAGCACGCGCGGTAATGCCATCAGTTTTCTGATTGCGACCTACCGGGCGCTGGGCGGTGGCTGGGAGATTCGTGCCGGCAACCCCTTTGTCTCGCAGGATCGTCAGGACATAATGAAGGAGCGTACCGACTGGGGCCAGTTGCTGGATGACGACATTCTGCCGGAAGGATTGCCGGAACCGCCGCCGACGGGTACCGAACAGCCGCTGCTGAACGCACCTGATTGGTAATTATTTTCGAACCAGATCAGGGTTGCAGAAACAAGAATCACGTCATTCCGGCATGCCCAGAATGACGCATGTGGCTCCGGTCTAAAACGGGTGTGAATTCGGCTCAAGTAAGTGCCACTCGCCCTAACCGGGTGTCGCTTCGTAACCCGCTTCCTTAACCGCGGTTATCAGCGCTTCCGTCGAGGCATGGCCTCTAACCGTCGCAGCGCCCGGTTCCAGTGTCACCTGGATCACTTCGTCGACGCCATCGATCGCAGTCAGTGCTTTTTCAACAGCGGCCACACAGTGCATGCAGGTCATGCCAGTGACGTTGAGCTGAATTGTATCACTCATGGTTTACTCCACAGGTTTGAAAAGTCGCAGACGGTTGGCATTGCTGACCACGGTAACAGAAGACAGGGCCATGGCCACGCTCGCGAATACCGGGCTCAACAACCAGCCGCTCAGCGGGTAGAACAGGCCGGCAGCCAGCGGGATGCCGGTAGTATTATAAATAAAGGCGCCGAACAGATTCTGCCTGATGTTGCTCAACGTCGCTTTTGACAGTGATATGGCGGTGGCTACGCTGGCCAGTGAATTACTGGCCAGGGTGACATCGGCGCTTTCTATTGCGGCATCGGTACCACTGCCGATCGCAAAACCCACCTGGGCCTGCGTCAGGGCGGGAGCGTCATTGACGCCGTCACCCACCATGCCCACGGTAAACCCCTGTTGTTGCAGCGCCCGTATCACATCCGCTTTGTCTGCGGGTAGCACGCGGCTGTGGACGGATTTGATATCCAGTTCCAGTGCCACGGCCTGCGCGGTGTCGGCATGATCGCCTGTGCACATCACCACCTCGATGCCCTGGGCGTGAAGTTTTCTGACGGCTGCCGGGCTATCTGTCCTGACCGGGTCACGCAGTCCGAGTACCGCGAGAGCCTGTGTCTGGTCGGCGAGCCAAACCGGTGTCATTGCCTGACGGGCCATGCGCCGGGCATGTTCCCGGAGGGAGCTGTCTATGCCGACATGGCGGGATTCGATCCATTCCTGGCGACCGATATAGAGCATCCTGTTTTCAATCGAACCGCATACACCCTGGCCGGCCTCGGCGTGGAAAGATTGCACGGGTAACAGTTGCAGCGCCCGCTCAGCCGCCGCTGCCACAATGGCCTCTGCCAGGGGATGTTCAGAGGCGTGTTCCAGGCTCGCCGCCCACTGTAAAACATGCTCTTCCGCGGCCGTATCAATACAATGAAATTCAGTAACGCGCGGTTGCCCCTCAGTCAGGGTACCGGTTTTATCGACAAGCAGATGACTGATGTCCGCTGCCGACTGCAGTGCGTCACCGTTGCGGATCAGGATACCGAGCTGCGCCGCGCGTCCCATACCCACCATAATAGCGATCGGTGTCGCCAGTCCCAGCGCGCAAGGGCAGGCAATGACCAGTACAGCGATGGCTGTGGTCAAGGCAAATGGCAGTTGCGGCTCGGGGCCAAAATAGAGCCAGCTAAAAAAGGTAAGGGTGGCGATTACCAGAACAACGGGCACAAAAACTGCGGCGACCTGATCGACCAGTCTGCCGATCGGCGGTTTGCTCATCTGGGCCTGTTTAACCGACTGAATGATGCTCGCCAGTGTCGTATCATCACCGATGCGATCAACACGAACCCTGAGCAGGCCGGACCGGTTAATGGTGCCTCCGGTGATGCGATCATTCGTGGATTTGGCAACCGGCAGCGATTCACCGGTGATCATGGACTCGTTCACATTTGATGTTCCATCGATCACGGTTCCATCCGTGGCAACCGTTTCACCCGGACGCAGTATAAATACATCACCCGTCTGCAGCAGGGATACCGGTATCTCGACTTCTTTCTGGTGGCGCACAATATGTGCGGTTTTCGGAGCCAGTTCGATGAGTGCGCCTATGGCTTTGCCGGTGCGGGCTTTGGCGCGGATTTCCAACGCATGACCGAACTGCAGAAAGGCCAGGATAAGTACCGATGTTTCCAGGTAGACATGGCGCTGGGCCTCAGGCATAAAATCCGGGGCCAGTATTAAAATTACCGAAGACAACCAGGCGGCCGCGGTACCAACCGCGACCAGGGTGTCCATATTGGCGTGTCCATGACGGGCCTGTTTCCAGGCGCCGGTATAATAGCTGTGGCCACTGTAAGCCATGGTGAGCAGGCACAACAGGGCAATGACGAGCCAGAATCCCCGGCCCTGCAGTTCCGTCAGAGATGAGCCGCTATCAACAGCTGGCAGTGCACCCAGATTCATGGCCAGCATCAATCCAAAGCCTACGCTGGCGGCAAGAGCGGCACGCCGGATGGAGTGGAGAATATGATGCCGCGCCTGTTGCTCCTGAACACGATAGGGATCCTCCGTGTCCTCGACTATGCGTGCCGTCAGCCCGGTCTCCCTCAGTGCCAACAGGATGTCAGCAGGATGAGCCGATGTCCTTATCTGGCAGCGTTGACGACCGCTGCAGTGAATATGATCTGCCCGGCTGAACTTTTTCAGGATATCGATTGCGCGATGTTGTTCGGCGTCCGCTAACGGCCCTTCGAAAACCAGCAGAATGTCATTAGCGGTCTGCCGTATTATCAGGTGAGACGGATAGCCATGACCGCTAACGGCGTCGACGACACGTGCGGGATCGCCGCCGACGACATAGGCCGCAGCTTCCACCAGGTTCACTGAAGCGTCGATTACGCCATCGACGGCGAGAATGGCCTTCTCGACCCGGGCCACGCAGCTTGCACAACTCATGTCCTCAACGGCCAGTTTATAGCCGTCAGGGCGTTGCGTGGATGGAGATGTTTCATTTTCAACAGGCACGAGCGGTTATTCCCATGGGCCCCTGCTGTGACGCGTGCCAGGCTTGCCAGTCGGAGACTGCTGCTGCATCCTGGCCCTGGTTACTGCAGGGCAGCCAAGTACACAGGCTTCGAGGCAACAGCATAACATGCCTCGGCGCGGGAGGCTGGCAGCGACCCCGCGTTCTGATGGAGTTGATGAATCAGCGCAGCCTGCAGACAGATCGCCAGGATCTCACGAGTCGATCAGAGCTTCCCTAACGCATGAAGGCGCGGCGAATCCAGTAGTCCATGCTGAAATAACGTCCGGCACCTACGAAAAACAGTACCAGCAACATGATGAAATAGGTGGTCGCAAACTCAATGCCGTTATTGAGGATGACAAAGTTGCCGTTTTCGGTCAGCCAGTCGTAGTTACCGTGCTGCTGCAGAATTTCCTTACCCTGGTTCAGGCGTTCAATGGCGCCCTCAGTACGCGGGGTTGCGAACAGTCCGCTACCTTCGGAAATCGCCAGCCAGCCATTTTCCAGGTGCACGGTAACCGCCGCGACCACCATGGTGGCCATCAGTGGAATCGATACCCAGCGTACTGCGAGCCCGACCAACAACAGCACCGCACCACCGACTTCGGTTAGTGTGGCGGCCCAGGCCATGAATTCCGGGAAAGGCAGTCCGAGTCCCCAGTCCGGATTTCCAAACCACTCTATGATGCTGTCCATATCAGCCAGTTTCTTGCTACCGGCCATCCAGAAAATGGGGACGAGGTACAGGCGCAGTGCCAGCGGGCCGAGAAAATCCAGGCTTCGTGTCATGTCGAGTAGTCGCTGCAGTAAGACCAGGGGGTACATTAGGGCGTCTCCTTGTGTTGTCTGTGTACCTTGATGGGACAATTAATGCCGATGATGAGCGGTCATCAGACCGCTCCTGCGGGTGCTATAGCCCAACGTCCGTGCTGTAAGCTTTGGCATCGCTCCGCTGCGCCAGCATCGGATGTCATTGTCTCTAACTGCAGCCATTCGTGCCGAGCACAATTCCGCGCCGTTGCCACTCCTGTAGAATCTGTCGCCCGCCATCAATGACGATGTCAGGGTTCGGGTGCTGCAGTTCGGCAGCGATCTGCTCCAGAGCCTGGCGTCCACTGAGTTTTGTATCCTCCTGCAATAATGCAAGAAGACGGGCGCTGACCGGGTTCAATTCGATAAATCCGACCTCATCGTCGGGGTCCCGATAAACCAGCAGGTAAGTTGTCTGCTCACCGGGTGTCGCCGGTATGAATTCCGGACTGATCTTGTGCACCGGGTAGTGGTAGGACAACGGCCAGGCGAGTTTCGAGACAACGGGAACAGCGTCCAGTAAATCATCCCCCGAAGCCGTAAAAACTGTTTCCCGGTCACGATTTTTCGCATCATCTGCTTCCGCAACCGAAACCGCCAATTCCACCCATTCATAATGCGCAAGTTCACGCAGGAACGGCAGATCGTCTGCTCGATCAATACGCTCCTGTTGCAGGTAATTCAGAAACTCGCGGGGGATTTCCAGAAACAACGGCGAATGACACTGGTGGCTGGCATAGAACTCACGGGCCATGGCGTGCCAGCTATCGTCATCCATCAGCTTGCGCAAAACCGGGAAACTGTTGGACAGGAATCCTTCTACATTGTTGTAGAACAGTTCCCGGTAGATCCCCATGCGGCGATCTTCGATATCGTCCGGTGCCTGCTTGTGTTCGGGGTCGCGAATATGTGCGGCAAATTCATACTGCCGCTGCATGAAACCGGGTTTAGCCGCGTCCGGCACGGCGGGAATCCTTCTGTTGATGCCACTTGTTTTGCAAGGACACGATTTGGTCGACTTCGCCCAACAGCTCCGGCAGGGGCGGGATATTGAAGTCGCGCTCGAGCAGCGTGGGTACAACACCGTACTGTGCGTAGGCCTTGTCCAGCAGGTCCCATACGGGGTCGATAATATCGGCACCGTGGGTATCCACAATCAGGTCTTCAGCCTCGTTACGATGCCCGGCGATATGGAAATACATCACCCGTTCAGCGGGTAATGCTGTTAAGAATTCATCGGCATCATAGTGATGGTTAATGCTGTTGACGTAGATATTGTTTACGTCGAGCAGCAGGTCGCAGTCAGCCTCTGTAAGGACTGCATTGATAAAGTCGATTTCCTCCATTTGCTTGCCGGGTGCCGCGTAATAGGACACGTTTTCCATGGCAATACGCCGCTCGAGGATATCCTGGGTGCGGCGTATCCGCGCTGCAACATAATGTACGGCCTCTTCGGTAAATGGAATCGGCATCAGGTCATACAAATGACCGTCGTCACTGCAATAACTCAGGTGTTCGGAATAGCCCCTGACCTGGTGCTGGTCCAGGAACTGTTTCAGGCGCTGCAGAAAGGTTTCATCCAGCGGGCTTGGGCTGCCAATGGACAGGGACAGTCCGTGGCAGACAAATGGATAGCGTTCGGAAAATGCACTGAACTGCTTGCCGTAGCGGCCGCCTACCCCGATCCAGTTTTCCGGTGCGACCTCAAAGAAGCTCACCTGTGCGGGAGGCTGGTCCGCGAGCGGACCCATAAGGGTCCGCCGCAGTCCGAGTCCGGCTCCATGAACAGGATAACATGACTCCTTCATGGCTGAGGCGGTTTACTTACTGCCGCCGCATTTGCCTTCCGTGCCTTTCATTTTACCTTCGCCGCATTTGCCTTCGCCGCACTTACCTTCTTTTTTCATTTTTCCTTCGCCGCACTTGCCTTCCTTTTTCATCTTGCCTTCGCCGCATTTACCTTCGCCGCACTTGCCCTCTTTTTTCATTTTACCTTCGCCGCACTTGCCTTCACCGCACTTGCCTTCACCGCACTTG
>JBDNAP010000603.1:0-5522 GCA_039768325.1 Thiogranum sp. | reverse complement strand
CTCAGTGCCTGTGGCGAACAGCAACAAGACCCGGTGACCGGGACGCCGGCGAACAGCGTCACAACAGCACCACAGGAGGCCGCCGCCCCCACAGCCCCGGCAGAGTCCGGCAACGTGGAGACGGGCATGTTTTTCAAGCCCGACCTGGATGGCTTTGCACTACACAACGAATCCGACGCTGACGGCGACGGTGACGGGGTTAACGAGACCCACGTGCGCCGTTATATCAACAAGGCGGGCGACACTGTGTTCAGCATGACGACCAACGACAAGCTGTGGGCCTGGAGTCTCGATACCAAGGCTGGTGACGATTCGGATATCAAGAAAAACTACGTCATCCGTAACAGCAACTGTGACAGCGTCTTCGACGAACGTTACACCCTGAACGCAGAATATCATGTGCCGGCATGCCTGCAACAGGGTGGCACCACTGACAAAGCGGAATAGACACCGGCAACGCTGTGCTGTTGACGCATGCGCATGGTAACCATCCCGCAGGGCCGCTCTCACACAACCTGCCAGTTATGACATGAATGACCTGACAGCCTGCCAATCGTGGCAGGCCGGAAGCCTGCGTCTGATCCAGGCCATCGTATTTTCAATGAGTTATTGCTCGTGCCTGTTCGGCATGATTCTTGTTTATTGGTAGTTTCCACAGTCTGCCCCAACCGGCTTGCCACTGCGCAGCCTGATGAGTAAGGGGCTTGTTGACAGCTGCGCTTGTACGCTGCCCGAAACATGTACCAAGGAGGAAACAGACCATGCAAACAGACCGGCATAAAACCCGCAAATGGGAGATTTTCCTGGGCTTGCTATTTGTAATTTCGTTCCTGGGCGTAACGTTTGCGCTGACGGTCAGGGACGCCATAGCGACACCTGACAGCAGTAACTTCACTATAACGACAACACCCGAGCAGAACTTCCTGAAATGACTAAAGTAACAGAAACCGCCTGGCAGAAGCTTATCGTAAAACGCCATAAAAGCTGTCGTGGCTGCTCGGCAAAACGAAGAAAAGTGAGAAAAGAACTGATGAGGGCGATTAAGAGTGGTCGACCCCGGCCGCAACGTATCGCTGACCGGAAATCACTGCTATACGGTTAACGTCCTCTCTATTCCATCGATTTTATAGCGCCCTGGTGTCTATTGCCCTCATCCCGGGCGCTGCCGGCATCCTGCCTGCCGCGACAGCTGTACATCCCTTCCTGTCCGCGTTTCTGGCAAACGCTACGGGTCGCTTTGTTGGCTGATCAGCTTCTGCAATTCACCGATATTGTTCTGCATAGGCCGGGGACAGCGTATATAAACGCGAATAGAATACTGGCAGGCTAAAAACTATAATCCCCGCACCCGCGCAGCAAAGAGAGCAGGCCATGGCCGACAAACTGATGATCGTGATGGTGAATACCGATCCCGCCAACCCCAGTGAACTGGGAGCACCGTTTTTCCAGGCAACGGTGGCAGCGGCCATGGAGTATGACGTTGAGGTTGTCCTGACCGGCCGTGCCGGAGAACTGGCTATACGCGGAATCGCCGAGCGGATTGTCGTTCAGCAGGACAGCAAGCGGACCGCCTATGATTTTATCCAGGAAGCCCATGAAGCCGGCGTCACCTTCAAGGTCTGTACACCGACACTGGAATTCTGGGGTGATGATCTGATCCCCGAGATCGACGAGACAGTGGGTGGCGCTTACCTCATCAGTGAAGCGATGGATGATGCCACGGTTACCTTTACCTACTGAATGAGCATCGACACGGACAAGGTGCAAGGCATACTCGAAGCCGCCGACCAACTCTGCAGCCAGGCGGAGGTCGAGGCGGCTCTGGACAGCATGGCGGCCGACATCGAGCAGGCAATCGGCGGCCATAACCCGCTGTTGCTGTGTGTCATGACGGGTGGCCTGATCGTCAGCAGCGAGTTGTTTACCCGCTTCAGGTTCCCCATCCAGCTCGATTACCTGCACGCAACGCGTTACCAGGGCACCACAGGCGGCAAGGTGCTGAAGTGGATCACAAGACCTTCACAGCAGCTGAAAGGGCGCACCGTGCTGGTGGTCGACGACATACTGGACGAGGGCCTGACACTGGCCGCGATTCTGGACTACTGCCATGAACAGGGCGCAGAGGCGGTCTACAGCGCAGTACTGGTTGAAAAAACCCACCAGCGTAAATCCGATGATCTGCAAGCGGATTTCGTCGGTTTGCGGGTCGAGGACCGCTACCTGTTCGGCTATGGGATGGACTACCATGGTTATCTGCGTAATGTGAAGGGCATCTACGCGGTTGCAGAGTAGAGGGAGACCCGGCTCTGACGGCGATATCGCGCCGCAGGTCGGTACCCCCGGTGCGGACCGCTGCTGTCAATGTAACCAATTGGAACCCTTATGGCAGATCTGGCAATTATCGGTGGTACTGGACTGACCACACTCAAGAACCTTGAGATCAGGCAGCGGCAAGCGCTGCGCACGCCCTATGGCGAACCCTCCGGCCCGCTGATCCATGGGCAACTGGGTAACAAGGACGTTGTGTTCATAGCGCGACACGGCCCGGCTCATACCATTCCGCCCCATCGGGTGAATTACCGGGCCAATATATGGGCATTACGCGATTCCGGTGTACATAGTGTCATTGCCGTGGCAGCGGTGGGCGGTATTGGTCAGGATATGCAACCGGGCAGACTGGCGTTCCCGGACCAGATTATCGACTATACCTGGTCCCGTCAGCACACCTATTTCGAAAGCGATCTGGATCAGGTTACGCATATTGATTTCACCGCGCCGTACAGCGAGCAGCTTCGACGCTTGCTGATCAATGCCGCCAGGCAGCTCAAGCTGGAGGCTGCCGAACAGGGGACCTATGCCGCGACCCAGGGTCCGAGACTGGAAACCGCCGCCGAAATTGACCGACTGGAAAGAGACGGCTGCAGCATGGTCGGTATGACCGGTATGCCGGAAGCGGCACTGGCGCGGGAACTCGGGCTTGCTTACGCCAGCTGTGCGGTGGTCGCCAATTGGGCGGCGGGCCGCGGAGCGGGGCCGATCCGCATGCAGGATATCGAAACCAGCCTGGTCAGCGGCATGGCGAGCGTGCGCCACCTGCTGGAAACCGCCGTACCGATGGTGGACAGCGCAAACTGCGAATAAAAGCGAGCGCAGCGTAAGGCGGCTACACCGGCAACCCGGGCGTGTTTCCGGCCCCCGTGATTGCAAGTGTATTAAGTATCTTATTGATATGAAATAGCTATATAAATTATTAATCCTTGCACAAATACTTGACTAATTTAGTCAGGATATGTATATTAGCTCATTCTAATAGTCTAACTGACCAGAGAGGTGAGACCATGAATGGCTTGATCCAGAATTTTCCATACAACGGTGTTGTCACAGTCAACCGGGTGATTCTCAAGGACGGTTATTCAGTGGACGACCTGCAGGAGCGCGTGGCGGTTCTGTGTGAGAATGTGAAGACCTACCATTCGGAAACCGGCTTTGTCGGCGGGTTTGTCGCCCTCAACAAGGGTGAGATTTCCAACGAAGGTTCGACGGTTGGCCAGGCGGTACAGAGCCCGCTGAAAGGCAAGGAAGCGCTGGTGGTGACCTTCTGGAACAGCTTTGAAGACCACGAGCGATCACACCGCAGCGAAACCTTCCAGCCGCTGTTCGAGCAGGTGCTGGAACTGTGTGAGAACGGTAACGAGGAGATTGCCTACGAGATGCTGTGGTCCGGCAAGGCCTACGACCCTGAACAGGCCAGGGCGGCTCGCGATGCCAAGGAACGCTTCGAAGCGGCCTGATCAACAGCCGTCAGCCGGCACCGGCTGACGGCTGTACTTGTTTGTAAAACCGGGCCGAAGCCCGGTTTTTTTATGGCTGTGCAGGAGGAGCAGGGGTGTCCGTTTCCGGTGCTGCCTGAACCGGTTTATAAGGCGTGATCAAGGCGATGACGCCAAACCGCGGATGATCAAAATAGTGCAGTTCCTTGCTGCGCATGCGTCGCTGCTGCCTGAGCCGGATCTCCGCTACCCCGTATTCGTAGTCATCTGACGAGGCCTGCGCGGCGCTGGCCGGCAGGTGCAACTTCAGGTCCAGGTCCAGGTGCAGGTAGCGTTCCACGGCCACCCGCACCAGGCCATCGACGTAGGCCCGGTCCGGTCTGTGCTGGCGGCCGGGCAATGCTACCGGTTTTGCCCGTTGCCGGCTCGGCACAACCTGGCGCCAGGCAAGATGGGCGATAGGACGGTAGGGCGCGGATCTGGCCAGCGCATTACGCTGCGCCGATAGGCGAAACTGTGACTTAGGCAACCAGGTCACCGCCGTTTCCGTGACGGTGCCGGGTTGTTCAGGGTCAGCGGATTCCTCGAACCAGTCGGAGAAATCGACGGGCCACAGTTCACCGGCATCGTTTTGCACCAGGTTACGAAATATCAGCAATTCGATCTCAAATTGCCTGGGACTGTCATCCGCCTCGGCAATGACTGCCGGTGAGGCAACAACGCTGACGATCACCAGTAACAAGGTAGGGAAATCGAACAGGCGTGGCCACCGGGCCGCGCTATCGCGCCGAAGGACGTTACGCCTGCTGAAAGTGGCAGGTGCCTGTAGTGAATGACGTCCGGGCTGCTCGTCACTGCTGAAAGTTGTCATAGTCCTGCCATCCTGCCTTAGTCGGGTTTCGCGCTCAAGCTTTCCAGTATGGCGCTGACGTTTGCAACGCGCTGTTCAGGCAAGGACATATCGAGCTGGAAGCGGATTTTATCCGAACCATCCAGGCTGTAGTGAGAAGGCTGTGCCTGGATCAATCGCACAATCGCACCGGGATCGACATTCGGTTGCGGGCCGAAGATCAATCGCCCGCTGCTTTCACCCACGTCAATCTTGCTGATGCCGAGCGGCACCGCTTTGAGTTTAAGCACGGTGATACTGAACAGGTGTTTCACTGCGTCCGGCAGCAAGCCGAAGCGGTCGATCATTTCCACCTGCAGTTCGCGCAATTCATCTTCGTCACCTGCACTGGCAATGCGCTTGTACAGGATCAGGCGGCTGTGGACATCCGGCAGATAATCGTCCGGAATCAGTGCCGGGAGATGCAGGTCGACTTCCGGCCCGTGGTTCAGGGGACGGTCCAGCCCCGGTTCCCGCCCCGCTTTCAGGGCTGCCACGGCACGCTCCAGCAGTTCGCTGTACAGCGTGAAGCCGATTTCCTGTATCTGGCCACTCTGTTCGTCACCGAGCAGTTCGCCGGCGCCGCGGATTTCCAGGTCGTGGGTCGCCAGTGTGAAGCCGGCGCCGAGGTCCTCGAGTGATTCAACCGCCTCGATGCGCTTGATGGCATCATCGGTCATGGCTTTGCGGTGCGGCACAATGAGGTAGGCATAGGCGCGGTGGTGTGAACGACCGACCCGGCCGCGCAACTGGTGCAGCTGGGCCAGACCCAGCCGGTCGGCGCGATTGATGAGGATGGTGTTGGCGGTCGGTACGTCGATACCGCTTTCGATAATGGTGGTGCACAACAGGATATTGAAGCG
>JBDNAP010000117.1:0-4876 GCA_039768325.1 Thiogranum sp. | reverse complement strand
GTTGACTTTCCTCCTCTGATCAACAGTCAGCATAGAAAATATTCCCTGAATCAACGCTGAACGCTCTAAAAAGGGACGAATTTAATTTCCGGGCACGGGGCTGGAATCAGCCACGGAAAACACTGAAATAACCCATAAAATCACCTCTGCCCCGGGTGTTTTCCGTGACTGTCAGCATACCATCAGTCTGGTCGGCCGTTACTCCGGTCTGTTCCTTACCCACGCCTGGCGAACCAGATGATATGCCGCACCCCCTTCGAGCCATGTCCACGTACCCGCATCTCATCCACCTCGAAGCCCACCTTTCGCAGCCGTTGCAGAAAATTCTGATCTGGACCGGCCGACCACACTGCCAACACCCCCTGGGGACGCAGCGCCGTGTATGCCGCGCTCAATCCGTTGATGCTGTACAGCCAGTCGTTCTCCCCGCGAGTCAGCCCCTCAGGACCGTTATCCACGTCCAGCAGGATAGCATCGTAAGCCTGCTGCCCGGTCTCCAGCATGCGGGCGACATCACCCTCGTGCACGCTCACCCGCGGATCCAGCAGTGGATGGCCGCTATGTACGCCGAGCGGACCCCTGTTCCATGCCACCACCGCCGGCACCAATTCAGCCACCACCAGCTGCGCCTGGTCTCCGATGTGCCGAAGCGCCGCGGCCAGGGTAAAGCCCATGCCCAAGCCACCGATGAGCAGCCGCGGTTTCTGGCGACCCACCAGCCTGGCACAGGTATGCTCGGCCAGTGCATCTTCCGAACCGTGGACGCGGCTGTTCATCAGCTCGCCACGGCCCACGATTCTGATCGAGAATTCTTCGCGCCGCTGGTACAGGCGCAACTCCCCGCCACTGCCGGGTACGGCTGCGCTATCGAGTAAAATCCAGGGCGTCATAAACGTCTCAATCCGTCGCGAGCAGGTCGCGGTGAGTAAAGCATGTCGATACGGAACTCAGCGTACCGAAACAGCCATCATACTCACTTCTCCACCCGCCGATAGTTTCCGAAATCGGCCTGTAGATAGAGATCGCCGTCCTGCGCGGCGACCGCGATGGTGGCCACGGGCTGTCCCTCGCGGCGGAACAGCTGCGGCCCGACGGGGATCAACAGGCGGCGGCCATTGGAGGAACGCGTATAGAGTGCACCATCCTCCAGCACGATCTGCAGCCGGTCCTCGTCCAGCCGGGCCGGCGCCTGCCACTCGAAACGACGGGTGACCGCCACATAGGTCCCGGTGAGCGCACCCAGTGTATCGGGATCGATGCTCGAAGGGGGCGGTCGCGGCGGTGACAGGGCGTGGGTGAGATAATCCTGCACCCGGTCCGTCATGGCACGCAGGGCGCCGTGTTTGAATGCGTTGATGGTCAGGAAATACCCGGCGTCGGCCTCACGGTTATAGCCGAAGCGGGACAGATAACCATCGCCATCGCCACCGTGCCCGTACCAGCGAAAGCCCTTGTGCAGGGATTGGTCCAGTCCCAGCCCGTAGCCATAGCGAAGGCCGCGCCGCGCGGCCAGGGTTGTGGCGGGCCGTTCCATGCGCTCGACAGAGGCCTCGTCGAGCAGGCGCTGGTTGCCGACCATGCCGCGACGCAGGAACAGCTCCAGCAACGCGCCCATCTCGCGCGGCGTGGCGTTGATCGCGCCGAGCGGAGGAAAGATCATGTGCCAGTAGGGGATTGGGGTCCTGCCGTCGCTGTCGTAGCCGGTGGCGAGCCGTCTGCGTGTGGTCTCATCGTCGACCAGACCCGCCGAACGCATGCCCAGCGGCCGCAGCAAGCGCGCGGTGATGAAGCGCTGGTAATCCTGTCCACTCACCCGCTCGATGATCAGACCGGCCAGCCCGGCGTTGGCGTTGGAGTACAGGTGATGCAGACCCGGTGGCCACTGCACCAGGCGTGCACGCCGACGCCAGGCGAAGGCAGCCTCCAGGCTGGGGAAAGGCTGGTTGTGATCAAATTCCTCGCGCGTGATGTCGAGCAGGCCCGAGCTGTGTTCCAGCAGCTGCGCGACCCGCACGGGGTGCTGGTCGGCCCAGGGATTATCGAGTGGCGGGTCAGGGACGATGCCACGCAGGGTTGCATCCAGATCGAGACGCCCCTGCTCGACGAGCAGCAGGACAGCCAGGGCGTTGAAGGTCTTGGTGATGGACCCGATGCGAAACAGCGTGTCGGCGGTAACCGGGCGCCCACTGTCGCGATCGGCCAGGCCGCCGCTGCCGGTTTGCTGGCCGTGTTCACCTGACACCAGGGTGAGGGCGAATCCCGGTACGGCGTGCTCGATTCGCAAAGTCTCGAGCTCCGAGATCAGCTGCTCGAAGGACTCCTGGGATGAGTTCGCCGGCGGAGTGAACAGCAGTAGAGAGAGGATGGTCGGCAATGAAGTTGCGCGGCGCACCGTGGGCTAGCTCCCCGGCGCGGTCATGATTGCCTCGCAGATCGCCGCCATTGGCGCCGCCGGATCGAGACGCAGCCTGGTATCGCTCACAGGCTGCAGACCCAGTTCCCCGTACAGCGCGTCCAGGTCTGGGAAGTCATCGGCATCGATATGCTCACGGTAGAGTGCCATGAACACCCTCGTACCGGTAAGACGATCCAGCTGCTGCATCAGCTCACGCGCGTTCCAGCTGCGATCGGCGGGCAGGCAGCAATCGCGGAATGCCGCGAGAGCGGTGTCCAGCGACTGCGTTCCCTGCGAGCGCCGGCGCAGCTCGACGTCGGCCAGCAGGGCGATCGCGGCACCGCTCCAGTAGACCCGCATGAACGAGCGGTCGCGCATCATGGTCTCGCTGACTTCGGCGAGACTGCGTCCGCGCGGCGTACCGCGAACGCCACGCTGGAACCCGGCGTGCAGCTTGCTCCAGGCCAAGGGAGCGTTCATCAGCCCGGCGCGGGCCCGCAGGACATTCTGGTAGTAGCTCGCGATACCCTCGGACAGCCAGCGGTCACGGGCGTCGATGTTGGGGTGAAGAAGGTGACTGAGTTCGTGTACCAGCACCCAGTCGGCCATAAACTCCCCGGCGGGACGACGCTGATCAATATACAGGTGGACGGCGTCGCCACCGCCCCGTTGCACCTCGCCCCAGGGCACCGGCTCGCGGCCATGTCCGATCGGTACCACCAGCAGCTGCGCGTCGGGCACCGGCAGGCGTCCATAGGCGGTCACCAGGGCGCGGGCGCTGCGGGTGACCCAGCGTCGCATCGCCACGGCGTCGGCGGCGGGCTCACCGGGCAGCAAGGCGTATCTGAGTCGCCCCCCGGGCAGCTCAATCGACTCGACACTGAAGCGGCCGATAGCCATGCGGGCATCCCACCCGGACATGCGCTCGCGCATCTCGTACTCCACCCCTCCCCGGGTCCTGCCGATGCGGCTCCAGGGCGCCGAGACGTCATAGCCCGGCGGCAGCTCGAAAGCAAGCCGCCAGCGCTGCTGCTCCTCCCGCCTGCCATCGGGAAACCACAGCCACAGCTCGGGATCGAGGACGATGGCGTCCCGGCTGCGCCAGCTGCCCGAGCGCCACTGCCGCTTACCGATCGCGCTGAGATCCACGCGGTACCGAACGCAGGCCGGGGCGCCTGTATCCGGCAACGTAAGGGTAGAGCCTTGCGGCTTGAGCTCGACAGAATCATCCTGCATCTCAAGCCGGGCGGCACGCAGCAGATTCGCGGCGCGTTCGTCGCGGGCGATCAGCCGGCGTGGCACCGGTCCTTCGAAGCAGGCCCTGACGTCGAGGTGTTCGAGGCGCTCATCGGTCGTCACCCGGTAATGCGGCGACTCGGCCGGGGCGGCTGCCGGCGCCGTCACCCAAAGCACTAGCGACAGCAGCGCTGCCTGCCGAAACGACGCGTCGAGCATGTGCATTCCCCTGTTTGGATCATTGCTTGGAACGCAGTGACCGGCCCGGAGTTCCCCCGCTCAATACGCCCCCAGCGGCCCTGTCTCCAACACATCGATTTGCGCCACGAGTTGGGCCGTCCGCGTGATCAGGACAGCGCTGTTCCGGAACAGCATCGCCGGAGCGCAAGCTGTACGGTTGGCAATAGAATAAATCTGTCCCTTTTTACCTGATTATCAGATAGAATGCCGTGCAAATTCCGGTGCTCTTTGCCTTACATCTGTTATCAAAGCGGTAGTCCTTTCCGATTCACCCTAAAATACATACAGTTTCCAGCTGGACCGTCCGAAGCCATGTGGAACGGTCAGCCAGTCGCGTGCGTCACGGCTCAAAAAACGCACGCCGGTAAGGAAACCGGGCTGATTTCTTAACTCGTAGCAAGCAACTTTTTCTGGAACAAGACATTGCTGACAACTGCCAACCTCACCATGCAATTTGGCCCCAGGCCACTGTTTGAAAACGTCTCCGTTAAATTTGGCGATGGCAATCGCTATGGCCTGATCGGAGCCAATGGCTGTGGGAAATCGACCTTCATGAAAATATTGGGGGGCGACCTGGAAGCCTCCGCCGGCAACGTCTCGAAAGACCCTCAGGAACGTGTCGGTAAATTGCGGCAGGATCAGTTCGCTTTCGAACAATACAGTGTGATTGACACCGTGATCATGGGTCATGAGGAACTGTGGAGCGTCAAGTCAGAGCGCGATGCGATTTACGCCAACCCGGAAATGAGCGAAGCAGACGGCATCCGGGCAGCCGAGCTTGAATGTGAGTTTGCCGAGATGGGTGGCTACACTGCGGAGGCACGCGCCGGCGAATTGTTACTGGGTGTGGGCATAGCCATCGAACAACACTACGGCCCCATGAGCGAAGTGGCGCCAGGCTGGAAATTACGGGTGTTACTGGCCCAGGTCCTGTTTTCCGAACCGGATATCATGCTGCTGGACGAGCCAACCAACAACCTCGACATCAATACCATTCGCTGGCTG
>JBDNAP010000602.1:0-3004 GCA_039768325.1 Thiogranum sp. | reverse complement strand
TCAGGGTATTCGCGGCGATCAGCTTGCCGGTATTGCCGGCGCTGATATACTCGCGGCTATTTTACTGTAAAAGGAAAACCAGAGGTTAAAAGGCGATGAGAAAGTGGCAATGTGTAGTCTGTGGTTTCATCTACGATGAAACCGCCGGTCTGCCTGATGAAGGCATCGCGGCGGGTACCAGGTGGGAAGATATAGCGGAGGACTGGGAGTGCCCTGACTGTGGCGTATCCAAGTCCGACTTCGAAATGGTCCAGCTGTGAGGACTTGAAACCATTAATCCTGTCGTCATGACAGGCGGTGAACAAATCTGCGTTAGCGCTTGCGCTGAACTCCATCGATGGTAAAACCCCACATACCCGCCGACTGTTGGCGGGCAATCTTTTCGAGCGCATGGTATTCGAAAGGCGCCTCCGGGCGGGCCATCGCCCATCCTTGCTGAATGAGATAGGCCCCCAGGTCCTCGCCTTCGGAAAAGCGCGTGCGTTTGACATAGCAGGTCGCATTGATGCTGCGGTCACGATTGCGGCTCTTTTCCCGGCAATGCACGAAACCTTGAATTTTGAAGTTGAGCGCCAGGGTGGCCCGCGATCCGCAGACTCGCGGTGAAAAGAGGGTCTGGCAATGCTGACCGGTATCGGGAATGTAGATACCGTGCAAGTGAACCTTGCGCGTCCCCACCCGTAAAGAGCCGTCTTCATCCACCTTCGCATAGCTTGAAAACTCCCGGGCTGTTGCCGTCGCAGCGACCAACAGCACCGCTACCGCCACCGCGCCTCTAATCAGCATGGGGCTGTGCCGCCCGAACCGCTGCCCGCAACGAGCCACGCCTGGTATGCTCATTGCAATCAGCGCCTCACGCCAACTGAGAGGGAGAATTTCATAGTCACGGGTTCCATAACTTTGCTTACCCAGTGTAGCAGACGACGCATCAATCCGCGGTCGAATCTGCGCAACACGCTGTTTCAACTGAAGTTAAATCTCAGCCCAACAGGCGCACGATTTACCGAGTCAGCGCTGGTCAGGCAGTCCGACTGGTTGTCTGTCTCTCCCGCTCCGCCGTCAGGATGTTGTACACCTGGGCCAGCGCAGCGAGAGTACAATGCCGCTTAGCGAAAGTTGATGGAGGACCGTTGTGATGACCGAACTGGGCCACGTGGTGTATTACGTCAGAAACCTGAAAGCCTCGTTAAAATTTTACCGTGAAGCAGTGGGTCTCCGGGTGAGCGGGAAGATATTCAATAACCGCGCCGCCCTGCTGACAGGTGGCCGCACGCACCACGAGTTGCTGCTGATCGAAGTTGGAGAGGCTCCGGGTCCACTGGCGGGAAAACGTATCGGTCTGTATCACGTTGGCTGGAAAATCGGTGCAAGCCTGCAAGACCTGAAACAGGTCAGGGACCGTATACTTGAGCAGGGCTATGTGATCGATGGCCTGTCCGATCATACCGTGAGCCAGAGTCTTTACCTGCGTGATCCCGACGGCAACGAAGTCGAACTGTTCGTCGACAACCCGGCGTTCGACTGGAAAAACGACACCTCCTGGATGGCGGCGCCGGTCAAACCGCTGATCCTGTGAAGCCCGCTTCCCACGGGGAATTGCCGGCCTGCCAGTTGCCTGGTAATTTTGTTGAAAAACGCTTTCCCAGAAGACCACCACATTCGGCTCTGAGGTTTGGAAACACAGCTATTTTCCTGGTTTTTCTCCATCATCCGCCTGGATGACGGTTTTTGGTGGTTGCTTGGGTTGAATGGGCGTCGCGCAGGCGCCGGCGCATCCAATCCATCAGGTAGCTGGTCTTTGGGTGTTCCCCGGTTAAGAGAAATTCCAGGATATCGATATTGTGCAGCATGCTGTCGAGTTGGCGGCGTGCATGGCGCGTCCCGACCGCGTCCCTGACACCGGCACGTATCAGGTTGCCCTGCGTCACCGGGCCGACGATACCGCACTCCAGTTCGCCCTCTTTCAGCTCCGGATCGATTACCGTGACCGTGACCGTGACCCCTAGGGCATGCAGTGATTTGTACAGTTGGCCGCCCATGCGGCCGTAGCCACACAGGATCCCCTTGCCACTCGGGCAGTGCAACGGTTGTTCGAGACTGACACCATGGGGAACGACAACTATCCCAGCCCCGGATGGGACTCGATCCTGCAGCGTGTACTGAACAACCGCTCGTCTCCCAACCGCATGGCCGTAAACTTTCCCCCGTTTGAACAACCCGTGTCCAGCGGGTAGACACCGGTGGTTTTGGTCTTTTTCTTGTCCAGCGAGGCCCAGTGGCCGAAGATGATCTTCATGTCCTTGTTAGCTCGCATGGGTACCTGAAACCAGGGCATGGAACGTTTCTTCTTTACCGCGGTACGCCGCTGGCAGGACAGATCCAGGCGGCCCTCGCGGTCACAATAGCGCATCTGGGTGAAACAGTTCATGATAAATCGAAGCCTTGCCAGGCCCTCCAGGTCCTCGTTCCAACGGTCGGGCTTTTCCTCGTATAAAGCCCCGAGAAGTTCTTCGTAGCCTGCGTTCTGCAAAACGGTTTCCAGTTCCCGGGCACGGGCCGATGCGGCAGCCAGGTCCCATTGGGGCGGCAGGCCGGCGTGAACCATGGTGTAACCGAGGACGTCGTCGTGGTGCATCAGCGGCTGGTGCCGCAGCCAGAACAAGAGTTCCTCACGGTCATGGGCGGCCAGAATACAGGCTATGGTATCGCTTTTCTTGTCCTTTACCGCTCCCGCCGCTGCCGCCAGGAGGTAGAGGTCATGGTTGCCCAGCACGGTAATGGCGGAATCCCCCAGTCGCTTGACGAAGCGAAGAATGTTCAGGGAGTTAGGTCCCTTGTTGACCAGATCGCCGGTGAACCAGAGCCGGTCTTCCGCGGGATCGAATTCGATCTTGTCGAGTAGTCTGAGGAGATCGTCGAAGCACCCCTGAACATCGCCAATCGCATAGGTGTGGCGCGGCGTTTCAAGTCGTTCGTTGCCGCGGCAGAGGAGATCCAGTGCCCG
>JBDNAP010000116.1:0-5446 GCA_039768325.1 Thiogranum sp. | reverse complement strand
GCATAAGACACTGCGTAACACTCAGAGAGCTCGACATTACAGATAGAGTTGCAATTCTTCGCCCAGCGCGCGCGACACACATCACGTGAAGCATAAAAATGCACGCTATCGCCCGCGATTTCCGCGATCCTGTCGCGGAGCGCGAACTCCGAATGCGTTCGCGCGCTGTAGTGCATTGCAAACGACCGTCCTTCCGATGTCAGTCTGTGCAGCATGGAAAGAATGGGTGTGATGCCGATGCCGCCCGCAATCAGCACGCTGTGGTTCGCACCGGTCGCCATGGGAAACTCATTTTCTGGCATGCGACTTTCTATAACATCGCCCTCTTTAACCTGCATTACGGACTAATATAGACCTATGGATAAGCTTCAAGCTATGGCGGTGTTTGTGAAGATTGCCGAGCAGGGAAGCTTGACAGCGGCGGCCAACGCGCTGGGGAAATCCCTGCCATCGGTCGTTCGTATGCTGGCGGCTCTGGAAGAATCGCTACAGGCACGGCTTTTTAACACAACGACCCGGCGAATCGCACTAACAGAGGAGGGGCGTTTTTATCTGGCGAGCAGCCGTAAGATCCTCGCTGAGATAGAGGAGTCAGAGCTTGCGATCAGCAAGCAGCAGGTAGAACCCCACGGCACGATCACGCTGACGGCACCGGTGCGCTTTGGCGAAATGCACGTCGCGCCCTCGGTGACGCGGTTTCTCGAGCAGCATCGACAAGTGCAAGTCAATCTGTTGCTGCTTGACCGGGTCGTCAAGCTGCTGGATGAAGGCATCGATCTGGCAGTACGCATTACATTGGTCGATTGGCTGGCTCGCGATCTGCGGCGGTTCTCAGTCATGAAGGGATAGCAGGGTTGTTTTTCAGCTCACCTTGAAGAATTATCAGTTTGGGCGCGATTGGCAATGCACTTCATCATCACCGTCGGTCAGTGAGCCGGACCGTTCCTAATGACTGCATCTCGTGGTTAAGGTTGTGCTGCAGCTGCTTTACTGACCGATATCAGTTCGATCTGGTAAATGAGCGGGAGAAAGCCAGGCGTTTCCCATGTTCCTGAACTGTGCGCGAGCTCCGGTGGAATGTACAGTTCCCATTCTGCACCTTCGTGCATGCGTTGTAAGGCCTCGCGCCAGCCGGCGATGACCTGGTCCACGCGGTACGCGGCCGGTGCCTTGTCCGTGTAAGAGCTATCGAATTCCCGGCCATCCGGTAAACTGCCACGGTAATGCAGTATGACCATATCCGTCAGCCCGGGTGATTGGCCCTGGCCCTTCCTGAGGACCTTGTATTGCAAGCCACTCGGCAGGCTGATGACACCCTCTTGCTTGGCGTTTTCCTGGAAAAATGCTTTTGATTCAGACGTCTGTGCCGCTGCCATGGTCTGCCCCGGGGTCGGCGGATGCTTTGCTGCTGCACTGGCGTCGCTTTCGGGTGGCGGCTGAGGCGTGTCGGCTCTTCCGGCTTGTTCGTTGCTCTGCGTTTCACCGGTGGCCGGTTCGGTGTTGGCGGATGCTTCAGGGGTCGGTGCTGCAGCCCCTGTGCCCGAAGGTTTCCCTGCGGTGGGCCCGGTGCTGTCCATCGGCGCTGTCTCTGTTTCGAATGCGGCGCTTTCCATGGTTTCACCGGTCAGCGGGTGCGGTTCTTTAAGCGGGGGCCTATCCCGCTGAATGAGCTGGGGTTCCGGCGAAAGCTTTACCTCGCCTGTCAGCGCAACCTGTTCAGGGACTGCGTTCCCGGTGACCCGGATTTTGCTAACGCCCGCCAGCGCTCCTATCAGGAAAGCCACACCGACAGCCAGCGTCGCCCAGCGCCGGTTTTTCCCCAATGAGTCAGTCAAGCCGGACTGGATGTTGATGAGACTCTCCTGTTCGATCTGTACCCGGTTCAGCCTTTCCTCGACTGTGCTCAGTGTTGCCCGATGGCGTTCGCGTTCCCCTGCCAGCTTTTCTTCCAGTCGCGTGATTTGTCGCTGTGTATCGTTATGTCGGGAAGCGGCTTCCGTCAGCGAATTTTCGAGTGCCTGAAGCTGATCGCGGGTGCTAGCGCGTTCTTTCTGAATGTTACCCTGCTGCAGCTGCAGATCAGCCAGTTGTTTGCTGTTGCTGATTTCGCTGTTCTCGAATTCATGCTGAAGGCCCGCTAATTCCACCGCCAGTGCCTGGTTCTGATCCTTGCCGGCGAGGTTATTTCGTTCAATCTCGCTGGTTCGCTGCTCGATACTGTTAATAGCGGCCAGCAGTTCAAGGTGGCGTTTCCCTGTGCTATCAAGCGCATTGCGAAGATCATCAAGATCCATCGCGAGGGTATGGTTTTCTTCTTTGACGGCGGTGTAATCCAGCGCGGCAGTACTTAACCGTTGCTGCAGGTTTTTGATGGCTTCCTGCTGTTCCCGTTCAGCAGAATGCTGCGCCTCAATGTCTGCCGCCAGTGTCTCGTACTGCCGGTCGTGCTCGGCGTAACCATTCACCAGCCCGTGGTGCCCGGCTTGTATTCCCTTTATCCCGCTTTCCAGCGATTGCAGACGATTCTGAAGCTCGATAGCCAGCTGGTCGCGTGCCTTGTATGCGGCATCCAGTTCACTCTGGAGGTTCTCGATCTGCTGTTTTGCCTTGCCCAGGGTTTTCAGTGCAAGATCACCCTCGCTGGCCAGCGCACTGGCACGCAGGCCCAGCTCCCGGTAGTCGTGGCGTACTGCGGACAGCTCGCGTTCCAGTTCTCTGGACCGTGGTGTGGCAAACTTTTTTATCAGGCTGGCGGCTTTCCGCCAGCGCTGTTTTCCGAATCGCACTTGCTTACCCCTGGTTCAGGTCGCCGGGGCCTGAATTGCAGCAAAACTTGACCGCAGCGGACCTGATGCCGGCATCCGCCCGCTGTTTTTTTATACCTGCCGGAACCGCTGTTCAAGCGTATAGGCTGAATAATAGGCTATATTATGGCTGTGTTTAGTGGAAGGGAAAAGCTTGGGTGAGCAAGCCGCATTATTGGTGAAATTCTCCGCGGTCTGAAACCGGCCAGATCACCCCCCAGGTGGTGGATTGGATTGCGCTCCCCCGGGTCTGTCATGGTGGTGGCTGTGGCGTGGATTTACGGCGGTGTTTGTAGCGGCGGTGGGGCGGAATAATCGGGTGGCTGTCAGGATTATGTTGGAAAATTGAATGCCAATGGGTGAAAACACGTCCGAACCAATGACGGTCCTGTTCGCCGATGTCGCGGGCAGTGTGGAGTTGTACACAGCGCTGGGTGATGTTCAGGCGCATCAGTGTATACTGCATTACCTGAAATCCATGTCCGGCTTTATTGAACGCCATCAGGGCCGCGTGGTCGAAACGATCGGTGATGAAATCATGTGTGCATTCACTGATCCGGACTGCGCGTTGAGCGCGGCCTGTGAAATTCAGGAAAGTCTGCAGAGCGACCGGAAGTGGGATCTGGACGTGAGGGTCGGTTTGCACTGCGGTGTCACCAGTGTGGCTAACGGTCACCCCTTCGGAGACACGGTAAATGTCGCTGCACGTGTGGTTGCGTTGGCCAAGGCCGGCCAGATCATGTTGACGGATCAGGCCTATCGCAGTCTGTCAGAGGCCGGAAAATCGCGCACTCGTTATTTCACGGACGTCTATATCAAGGGCAAACGTACGCCTTATGGCATCTACCAGGCGCTCTGGGATCTGGATGACCACACGCTGATGGTCGAGTGCAACGCCGCCAAACCTGTAGAACGTCGCCACCCGGTTTACCGTTTGTCGCTGCGTTACAGAGATGTCGAGACCATGCTCGGGGAGGGCGCAGAATTACTGCTTGGGCGTGGTGAACAATGCGGCCTCAGAATAAATTCGGAAACGGCTTCAAGAATTCATGCCATCGTAAAATGCCACGCAGGCAGGCTGATGGTCACCGACAGGAGCACCAATGGGACCTTCGTAAAAACCATGTCGGGGAAACGGTCCTCGGACAATCTGGAGCAGTTTCTTCATCATGACGAGTGGGCCACGAGCTGCAGCGGTGTGCTCAGTCTGGGGCAACCCGTTTCCAGTCAGAATCCGGATTTAGTCCATTTCAGCTGTTTTTGACTTGTCAGCCTTACACCCCCATGTAGTCATGGGTGATTTCCTCTCCCGCTTCAATATCGGTCAATGCGCACACTTCCAGGGTGTCGTAATAGGCGGCATTGGGTGTGTCACTGTGATTGATATATCGCAGCTCGCATTGCACGCGGATCCCGTTTACCCCGTCCAGCCAGAGAACGTGCTCGCCGTTGGCCGAGGTGGGGATACCATCAATCATACCAATGATTTCACCGGCCTTGATCTGATGTCTGGCAAACAGCCCCTTGCCATGTATAGGACTATCGTCTACGTAAACGGGTGATTGATTGATATCCATGATGTCTATCTCCAGAATTGGCCACGACTGCTGAATTCTTCCCAGGCCTCGGTGAATTGATTAAGGTGAGCACGTGTGTTGGCGGCTGTCCAGCCACGCACCAGATCCGCGGCGCTTGTTTCGCCCTGTGCCGGAATCCGTGCCATGAGGTGATCGACCATCCGGCCGTCGTTGAGCACGCCGAGCACATCCTGGATGGCGGCCAGGCTTGGAATATAGGCCTGAGAGCGTTTGCCGGGGAACAGATCGGCAAAGAACTCCGCGGCATAACGCAGGCGCTTGCAGCGTATGCGTAATTGGTGGCGCTGTACCGCATCGAGTTTTTCAAAACACCGGCCTTGCCGCAGTACCTTTTTGTGGTAGCGATTCAGGGCCTGGCGGGCAAAACGCCGTGCGCGCTGATCCAGTCCTTCGATCTGCACGCGGCTGAGCGCCTTGCGCCAGGCACGCTGTTCGATCCACAGGCTCAGGTCCAGCAGGAGCAGGGCATAGTCGCGGGATTGGATGGCGCTGGCCGCTTCCCGGTAGGCCATCCCGCGCTGATCCTGCGCTGCCTGTACCAGTGCCTGCAGCGCCGGGTGGTGTGGGAATTCCTGTCCGAGCGGTTGCAGGGTTTCCCCGATGAAAACGTCCCAGTCCCGGGCCGGGCCCAGCGCGTCGGTTATACGCCGGATGCCGTTGCTTATATCCGCGCTGACCGTTTTCGGGATCAGCGGCCGGTAAAGTTGCAGGCAGGATCGCATGCGCCGGGTAGCGACCCGCATCTGGTGCACGCACTCGATGTCCCGGGGCTGAGCCAGCAGCAGCGGCTCATTGGCCTGTAAGCGGGACATGCCCTGCCGGAGGATGGCGATTAAGGCTTGCTCCGCGCTGGTCTTTTTATGCAGTCTCAGTGGACCGGATTTGGTGACGCCGGCTGGCGGCGTGAACTCACCCAGCCGGTAGCCCCGCTCCGCCTTCGATTCATTTAGCAGTCTCACCGGCAGGGTTTCCGCCAGTGCACGGCCGGTTTTCAACAGATCCCCGGGCTTTCCCTCAATAAGTTCCAGTTCAACTTCACTGATC